>NZ_JADRHM010000021.1 GCF_018205345.1 Fusobacterium sp. DD2 | reverse complement strand
AATTATGAATTTCATAATTCTTTTCTAAAATTTATAACTTTTTAAACTAAATTAAGCTCTTTCTCTAAGTCAAGTTCTAATTTCTCTCCATATCTTAATCTATTTCTCATCTTTTGGATAACTCCATCCAGTTTTTCTAAGTTGTCTAAAATCTCTCTCTCTTCATCAGTTATACTCATTACTTTATCTATTCCACCATTTTTTATAATTATTCTCTTATTTCCCATAAGAGCAAGAAGTGGATCATGAGTAGCCATGAGTACAATTTTTTCTTCTCCTGTAAGAAGTTCCAAAGCTTTCTTTCTATCTATTCCTGCATTTTCTATTTCATCTATAAGAACTATTGGAGATTTACTTAAAATAGCTGTATCTGCAATCATAAGAGCTCTGGATTGTCCTCCACTAAGACTTGTAACAGGAGTCTCCATCTTGAATTTTTCACCTGCCAGATCATTTGCTTTTTCAAATATCTTTTCAATTACTTTCTCTTCATCTTCAACCATTCTACTTTTTGCATGTAGCTCTAAAAACTCGTACACAGTAAGATCCATAACAAAATTCATATTTTGAGAAAGCTGAGCTACAAGCTTATTACTTGATGAAAATCTGCTGCTTTTATCAAGTTCTTTTCCATTTACCAAGATCTTTCTTTCAGTAGGAGTATCTCCCTGAGCTCCCCATTCTATATCAGCTAATAATCTGCTTTTTCCACTGCCAGTAGGCCCTACTATAGAGATAATCTCTCCCTTTTTTATTGTAAGTTCTCCAAAAGACTCCTTTTCTCCATATTTATTAACACCAGCAATTATAGTCATGCTCTCCACTGTATCTTCATCTAAGCCTAAAAGCTCTATCATCTGTTTTGTATAACTTTCAATATTTTCAGAAAATTTATCTATATTTATAGCTTTTTCTTCCAGCTTGTCATCATCATAAGTTTTAAGTATCTCTCTGATAGATTTAGCTGGTATTATATCAATTAAGTTATCTTTTAAATAATCTTCAATAAAAGGGTATTTTATAAGTACTTTTTCAAGCTTTGTATCCATTAAAAAACTATTTTTCATCTTTTGCCCCCTTACACTCACAACCTAAATTCATCTTTCTTACATTTCCCATCTGATGCTCTTCACCAATACGTGTCTCTCCTAAGCAATATGAACAAAGTGCTGATGGCATAGGAAATCTTAGTTCTTTTCCTTTTATACTTCTTATCTCTTCAACATTATCACATAAAAGCATTCCAAACTCATAAGCTCCCTGTCCATTTAATCCATTCACATGCATTATAACTGCTTTAGGATTTACAGACATAACTCTTGAAGCAAAGACCTCACGCTCTGCCTGAGATACTATATCTCCCTTTGTAATTACTACTATATCCGCCATTTTTATCATAGGTCCTATCTTCTTAGGTGTATTTATTCCACTTAAATTATCAATTACACACACAGCTTTTATATCCTTTATATAGGGAGAACATCTGTTACAAAGTCCTGCACTTTCTGTTATTAAAATATCCAGATTTTCTGCTATCCCCCATTTTACAACCTCTTCTATGTTACTTACAAAGAAGTGGTCAGGACATAAAGATCCTGAAAGACCTTTTTTTACAGGTATTCCATTTTTCTCATACAATTTATCATCATCTGTATACAGACAGTCAAATTTCACTACTCCAACCTTTATTCCTCTTCTTTTAAAACTCTCTGCCGTTTTTAATATAAGAGATGTCTTTCCTGAAGATGGTGGTCCTGATATTGTTATTAAATTCATTTTTTATTCCTCCTTAGCACTTTCAAAGAATATTTCTTTACATCTTTCAAGAATTTCTCCAACATTATTATCATGGATATAATCCCAACCGCACCACATAAATATCTTTCCATCCATATTATTATCTACTTCAGGATTTATACTTGGGAACAATCCTTGATGTGAGAGTACTTCTCCAACTTTTTTACCAGATAGAAAATCTACTATCTTCTGAATCTGTTGCTGTTTAGACTTTTTACTAAGCATAAATATAGGTGATATAATAGCTCCATCTTCTGGCCATACTGCAACCATAGGTCCATTTTCCTTTATCATCTTAGTAAAGAAATAAGGCATAATTGTAACTGTAGGAGTATTTACCTTCATCTTATCTGACTTTACCATCTGTGCAGGATGAAGATTTTCAAGAAGTGCCTTTCCTAAACTTTTTACTCCGTCTTCTCCATAATTTTTATTTATATTTATTAAAATTGAATTAAAAAGATCAAAATCAGAGATAGGAAGACTTACTGATTTTTCAAATTCAGGAGTTAACAGTTCTTTCCAGCTTTTAGGAAGAGGTCTATCTCCTAACATATCTTTATTTACTAGAAATACAGCTGGCACAACACCTAGCATTGAATAATCTCCCTCAGGGTCTTTAAGTGATATCTCACTATTTTCAAAGTTTTTATTATATCTTTCAATTCCTGAAATATCTTTAAATATCCCCTCTTTTTTAAATTTTCCCATAAGTCTATCATCAAAGAACAGATCAAAACCTGCTGATATGAAGATATCTGCTAATTTCTCTGGATGATTTGCTTTTATTACATCATCTTTTAACCATCCAAGTCCTGCAGATGCAGCTTTCAATTCATATTTTACATTTAAATCTCTATTATTATCTAAAAATCTGTTAAATTCTTCAAGTAAAGGTATTCTAATAGGGCATGGTAAAAGACCCATTACTGATATCTCTCCATCTTCCTTCTTGCTAACTACATCAGCTGATTTTCTATTTTGTTCTATATAATCCTCTAAAAGCTCTACAAAAGTATCAGCACTTATTTTTTTACTTGCAAGAGCTGTTTTCAAAGTTAAATTCCCTAACATCTTTCTTACTTTTTCATCTTTAAAATTACTAAATCCATTTTTTTCAAATATCTCTATAACCTCTGGATATTTTTCACAAATCTCTGCAATCTTCATAGTATCATTTATATATTTCATAATTGCCTCCACTCTTTTTATATTTTCTAATGAAATTATACTAAAGTATTAAAAAAAAGTCAGTAACATATGTTACTGACTTCAAATTTAAAAGCTATTAGATTTCTCTTATATGAATGTTTTGGCTTCTGTCTGGACCAACAGATACAACAGAAATTGGGCATCCTACGATTTCTTCTATTCTCTTTAGATATTTCTTACAGTTTTCAGGTAAGTCTTCATATTTTTTAATCTTAGTGATGTCTTCATCCCATCCTGGTAATTCTTCATAAATAGGAGTTGCTCTTGATAACATTTCTGTATCAGCTGGAACAGTTTCATATATCTTACCGTCTACTTCATAAGCAGTACAGATTTTTAAAGTTCCAAGTCCACTTAAAACGTCAATTTTAGTGATTACAATGTCAGTTAATCCATTAATCATAGTTGCATATCTTCCAACTACTAGGTCTAACCATCCACATCTTCTAGGTCTTCCAGTTACTGCACCATATTCTCCACCAATTTGTCTGATTTTTTCTCCAAATTCTCCGTGAAGTTCAGTAACAAATGGTCCTTCTCCTACTCTTGTAGTATAAGCTTTCATTACTCCAATACCTTTGTCTATTTTTCTAGGTGATACTCCTGCTCCAGTAGTTACTCCTCCAGTTGTAGGTGATGAAGAAGTTACAAATGGATATGTTCCATAGTTGATATCAAGCATCATAGCTTGTGCTCCTTCAAATAGAACTAGTTTGTTTTCATCTAGTGCTTTGTTTACTACAGGGATAGAATCTATAATTCTATGTCTGATTTTATTTGCATATTCTGTGTAATCAGCTAAAATTTTATCATAGTCTAATGGTTCAGCACCGTAGATTTTAGTGATTATTTCATTTTTTGCAGCTAAGTTATATTTTAATTTTTTAGCAAATTTGTCCATATCTAAAAGGTCTACCATTCTGATTCCATCTCTCCAGATTTTATCTGCATAGCATGGTCCAATTCCTTTTTTAGTAGTTCCTATTTTCATTTCTCCAGCATTTGCTTCTTTTAATTCGTCTAATTTTACGTGATAAGGCATAATAACATGTGCTCTGTCACTGATTAATACGTGGTCTGTTTTAGCTCCTCTGCTTTCTAGTGAAGCAAGTTCGTCTAAAAGAACTTTTGGGTCAACTACTACTCCTGGCCCTATTATACATGTTCCACCATGAAGTACTCCTGATGGTAATAATTTAAGAATAAATTTTTCACCATTTACAACAACAGTATGTCCTGCGTTGTTTCCTCCTTGGAATCTTACAACATAATCAGCTCTATCTGCTAATACATCTATAATTTTTCCTTTTCCTTCGTCACCCCATTGAGTTCCTACTACTACATATCCAGCCATTTATAACCTCCTACTAGCTTTCCATTTTATTTTATTTTATTTTTTCTATTTCTATATAATTTATATTTTTGTTGTGTTTACATAAGAAAAGTTGTTCAAACTCAGTTTTTATATTATCTTCAGCTTTTTCACTTTTATGCAGGTCATTTGTACAGTAAATTACCTCATATCCATCAAGGTTTTCTACCAAATCAATGACATTCTGATAATATTTATCATGGTCTGTTTTAAAGTAAAAAATTCCACCTTTTTTAAGTATTACATCAAGTGTCTTAAAGAAACTTTCCTGAACTACTCTATTCTTTTCATTTTCTTCCCATGGGTCTGGAAAGTTAACAAATATTCCATCAACTTCATTTTCTCCTACGAAATCAAGGATTTCTTCTCCTCTTCTTCTTAGGAATACTGCATTTTTAGCATTTTCTCTTTCAACTTTAACTGCTGAAACAACAAGTCTCTTAAATCTAAGTTCAAGTGCCATGTGGTTTCTGTCAGGATGTCTTACTACCATTCCTTGAGCAAAGTTTCCGCTTCCTGACCCTATCTCCAGATATATAGGGTTATCATTTTTAAAAAACTCTTTCCATTTACCCTTATATGAATCCATTATCTTTTTATCATAAATAATGTATTCTGGATAATCAAGAAGTTTATACATATATGGATTGTAATATTTCTTTGGACTTTTAAAGAAATGACTCCATAAATTCTCTCTTATATTTTCCTGATTCATTAATCCTCCAACTACATTTTTTCTATTTTATCAATTATTTTATCTGCTGTATCTCTATTTTCATCAAACAGTTTTTTTATTAAATCTGAAGAATTCTCCTGATTTTCCTCAACTGATTTTACTGCATCTAAAAACTCCTGAGTATTTTTTACTTTATATCCTATCCCATACTTTAAAATATCCTGAGATATCTCTTTTACATTTTGAAGATATGGCCCAAATATAGGTGTTTTTCCATAAAAAAGAGGCTCGAGTAAACTGTGTCCTCCAATATTTACCAAAGTTCCACCTACAAATGCAATATCAGTAATTGAATAAATCTTTCTCAAAATACCAATAGCGTCCACTATTATTATATCAGTTTTTTCAATATTTTTCTCGTTTATTTCACTATATTTTTTAAATTTATATGATGTATTCCTTAACATTTCCTCTATCATAGGAGTTTTCTCTATATGTCTAGGTACTAAAATAAGAAGTGTATCAGAAAGTTTTGAATATACTTCTAAAAGAGTTTCATACTCTCCAGTACGCGAACTTCCTGCTGTAAATACCTTTCTTCCAGCTACTCCTAAAAAGGTTTTAAATGCTTCCTGTTCCTCTTTTGTGTATCTTTGAAATTCAATATCAAATTTTATATTTCCTAAAGTTTCAACTTTCTCTTTATCTGCTCCTAAAGATATGATTCTTTCACTGTCATGAGCAGTCTGCATATAAAAAGCATCTATATTCCTAAAGATACTCTTTAAAAATCCTTTAAGTTTTTTATATCTTCCAAAGCTTCTATCTGAAATTCTTCCATTTACAAGGATAACCTTAGCAACTCTACTCACTTCATTTATCAGATTAGGCCAGATTTCAGTTTCAACTAGAATAAGAAAACTTATCTTTACTCTATCTAAAATCTCTCTTATTTTTTCTCTGCTATCTAGGGGAAAATAATAAATTTTTACTCTATCTTCCTTTTTAAACTTATTTCTTGCTACTTCAATTCCTGTATCTGTAAACATTGTTAAAAGTATATTTTCATCTCTTTTAGATAGAAGTTTTTTTATCAATGTCTCACTAAGATTTATCTCTCCAACAGAAGAGCAGTGTACCCAGATATAATCTTCGCCCTCTAAGCTGGAAAAATCTTCTTTAAGTCTTTTTTTCAAAAACTCACCCTTTTTTCCACCTAAAAGCATAGATATGTAAATAACAGGAGCTAAAAGCATCCTCATCAAATTATAAATCATACCACCTAGTCACCTAATTTAGCATCTATATACTTAGAGATTGTTGCTAGTACATCATCTATTGTCATTTTACTACTATCTACCTCATGAGCATCACTTGCTTTTACCAGAGGACTCTCTTTTCTTGTAGAATCAATTCTATCTCTCTCTTTTATTGATGCAAGTACCTCATCAAATGTTGTAGCAACTTTCTTATCTTCATACTCTTTAAGTCTTCTTAAGGCTCTTGTTTCAGCAGAAGCTATTAAAAATATCTTTACATCTGCATTTGGAAATACAGTTGTTCCAATATCTCTTCCATCCATTATTATTCTTTTTCCATTTCCTATCTCTCTTTGCATATCTACAAGTTTATGTCTAACTTCCTTTATAGCTGCAACATTAGAAACTATATTATTTACCTGTGGAGATCTTATCTCTTCACTTACATCCTCTCCATCAAGATAGAAAACATTTCCCTGAATGTCAAGTCTTGCTTTTTCTAACATATCTGCAATCTCTTTACCATTTTCAAGATTAACATTATGTTTTAGTGCATAAAGAGCTATCATTCTATACATAGCACCTGTATCTAAATATGTAAGCCCATACTTTTTAGCTATAAGCTTTGCTATAGTACTCTTTCCACTCCCAGCAGGTCCATCAACTGTAACTATAAATCCACTCATATTATCCTCCCTATGCTTTTATTAGAAAAGCTCTCCACTCTTTATCTGCTCTTATCTCTTCAACTTCAAATCCATAACTTTCTACTTCTCTTTTAAGAATTTCACACTTATCATCAATTATACCTGAAAAGATAATTTTTCCACCTTTTTTTACAACTTTTGATATATCCTGAAGAAGTATCATAAGTACATCTGCAAGAATATTTGCAACTACTATATCAAACTTTTTATCCTCTACTACAGATATAAGGTCACCTAGATATACCTTAGCTTTTTCTACTCTGTTTAAAGCTAAGTTTTCCTTTGCAGAGGCTACTGCAAGAGGATCTATATCAGTTCCATATATCTCACTTGCACCAAGTTTTTCAGCTGCAATCATAAGAATTCCAGAACCTGTTCCTACATCTATTACACTGTCTCCAGGTTTAATATTCTCTTCCATAAGTTTTAAACATAGTGAAGTAGTAGGATGTGAACCTGTTCCAAAAGCTCTTCCTGGATCAAGTTCAATTATAAGCTCATCACCTTCAGGAGTATACTCTCTCCATGTAGGTTTTACAACAAATCTCTCACTAACTTTTTCTGGATAAAGATATTTTTTCCAGTTATTTTCATAATCTTCCTGTTCATACTCGTAAAAATCTACTGTATAAACTATATCATCTCTATTTGCAAACTTTTCTTTAAAAGCCTGAAGTATTGCTTTCTTTCTTTTTTCAGCATATGGATTTAATGGAAAGTAAGCTGAAATAGCATTATCTACCATTAAAAACTGCTTCTCATCTTTATAAAAATCCAATGGATTTTTTTCAGTTAAAGGTTCTTCTATTTTTAGACCGTTAACTCCAAAATCATAAAAGACATCTGAAATTTCTTTTGTAGCTTCATCTATATTATCACTTTCATATATTACTTTAATCTCTACAACTTTCATTTCTCAGCTCCTATTACATATATTCTATTTCAGTTAAACTCCTATTTATTCTTGTAATACTTGTACATTCTCCAGTTTCTTCATCCAGTTCAACTTCAAGTCCACAGATTCTTTCACTTCCTTCAGCTACTTCAAATCTTTGTGGTAATGAATTTAAGAATTTAGGAAGTACTGATTCAACTTTCATTCCTATTACTCCATTTTCAGAACCTGTCATTCCAACATCTGTAATATATCCAGTTCCCTCTGGAAGAATTCTTTCATCAGCTGTCTGAATATGAGTATGAGTTCCAAATACAAGTGAAGCCTCTCCATCCAGATGCCATCCCATAGCTATCTTTTCAGATGTTGCTTCAGCATGGAAATCAACTATTATAAACTTAGTCTCTTTTTTTATCTCTTCAACTATCTCTTTAACCTTTTTAAATGGACAGTCAATAGGCATCATAAATACTCTTCCCTGAATTGAGATAACTCCTATCTTATTACCTTTTCTATCCTTAACTATTGTATAACCTTTTCCTGGTGTATTTTCATCTGGATAATTTGCCGGTCTTAGAACTCTATCACTTTTATCTAAATATTCATATAGATCTTTTTTGTCCCAAATGTGGTTTCCGCTTGTTATAACATCGCATCCCCAACTTTGAAGTTCATCAGCAAGTTTTACAGTTAGACCAAAACCTGCAGCAGCATTTTCTCCATTGACAATTATAAAATCATATTTACTTTTATTTTTTTCTAGAAACAGCTTTAATGTCTGTCTTCCTGGACGACCAACAATGTCTCCCACTACTAAAATCTTCATTAATATACCTCTTTCTATTTTTAGCATTTACATCAAATTATATCATGGTTACATTATTATGTAAAGTTAACTTTGACACAAAAAAGAGCTGAAAATATTTTTATTTCCAGCTCAATTTCCCATCTTTTATATCAGTTTAGAAGTTTTTATTCTTTTATTTTGCTCCTCTTACACACATTTTTCTCTCTTCTTTTTCACTTTTAAGTTTCTTTTCATATTTTTTCAATTCCTCTATTGCTTCACCAGCTATTGGAAGTATGCATATTATATTTATAACTGTCATTATTCCTAATCCAAAATCTGCTAAAGACCATACGAAGAAGTTTTGCTCAATTCCACCTACATATATCATTATTACAACAATGACATAGTATATGTAGTTAAAAACTCTGAAATGACTCATGAAACTTATAGCGCTCTTACCATAATACGATACTCCAAGTATTGTACTTAAAGCAAAGAAGAATAATACAACTACTGAGAAAGGTATTCCTGCCCAACCAATATGATTTTGAATTGCAGCTTGGAACATAGCCATTCCAGTTTTTCCTGCTGTTACATCCTCTTTAGCAAGCAGTACGATAAAAGCTGTAGCACTACATACTACCAATGTATCCATAAATACTCCAAGAGCCTGTACCATACCTTGTTTAGCTGGTTCATCAACACTTGCAACTGCTGCTGCATAGTTTGAGTCTCCACTTCCTGCCTCATTTGAGAATAGTCCTCTTCTTACTCCCTGCATTACAACTATTCCAATTCCTCCACCAAACATCTCTTTAACTCCAAATGCATGTGCAAACACATTTGCTATCATTGCTGGTATTGTGCTGAAATTAGTAATTAATACATAGATTACAACCATCAGATATAAAATTGCCATTAAAGGAACTATCTTGTTAAGTGCTAAAATGATAGAATCTTTTTTATTCTTTGCAAATAGTATTAAAGCAACTATTATTGAAAGACCAATAGCTATATGTTTAATCTCAATATGATAAGCATTATTTATTGATTCTGTAACAGAGTTTGACATTACCTGAATAACTCCCATATAACATACAAGTGATGCAAGAGCATATATTACTCCAAGCCATCTCTTTTTAAGTCTTTTTTCAATAATCCAAGGTGTACCACCAATATATTTATCATATCCAACTTTACTTCTGTATAATACTGCAAGTGTAGATTCAACAAATGAAGTTGCTGCTCCTAATAGTGCTACTGCCCACATCCAAAATATAGATCCAGGCCCTCCAACAGATATTGCTGCAACTACCCCAGTTATGTTTCCTGCTCCAACTCTACATGCTGTTCCTAAAAAGAATGCCTCTAGTGAACTTACTCCATTTTCACTTTTTTCATTTTTTCTAAGTATTCCTATTATATCTCCAAACAATCTGAACTGCATTCCCTTAGTTCTTATTGTTGTATAAATTGCTGCTCCAATTAACATAAATACAAGTATGTTTTTACCCCATAGCATGTTATTTACCCAGTCAATTATATTTGTTAAAATCTCCATAGCTTCCTCCCTTGTTCCACTTATGCATATATTTTAGCACTGGTAGCATAAAAATAAAACCTTCAATTAATTTTTAAATTTGTTCGTACTTACTTGCCATTAAAAAGGCAAATAAAAAAGAGGAGAGCCTTTTTTCTCCTCTTTTTTGTTCGTACATGTATTATCATTAAGAATTATTTTTTCATTAATTTAAAGTTTTCCAGTAATTATCATATGATTTTTCATGTATTTTTCTATCTCTTAATATAAATTTATCATTTATTACACTTCTTGTTGGATCATATTCTGTAGTTTTAATATCACTTATATCTAGGATAGTATGAATTACATCATCGGTCATATAAGGTCTTGATACAGCTTTTTTTATTTTTTCCACCTTTTCTGGATAATTTTCTTTAAACTTATCACTTACATATATAAGAAATGGAATCTCTACCATATAATGGCTTATATTTCCCTCACCATGATCTGCAAGATCTCTAAAATCATATACCTCTTCTCCATGGTCTGACAGATAAATAACTATTGCATCTTTATCTTTAAAAATATCAATTATACTATTTACAACAAAGTCGTTGTATAGTACTGCATTATCATACTCAGATACAGTTTCCTTTTGTTCATCTTCATATTTTGTATTTTTATAATCATCAATATTAAATTTTGAAAACTCTTGAGGATATCTGTTTTTATAAGCTTTATGGGTTCCTAGCAGATGATATATAACATAATTCTTACTATCTTTTCCTATCTTGTCTATTGATTTTTTTACAATTTGCTCATCATAAACATCATATACTTCCTGATCACTATCTCTGTTGGCATTAAATAAAACAACATCACTTCTATTTCCATAAGCTGCTGGTAAGTTTCCAAATAACCCTTTTGATTCCTGATTAGAAAACCAATATGTTTTATATCCAGCTTTTTTCATAATGTCTATTATATTGTTATACTGATACCACTCTTTTTCACTCTCTCCATTATAGAAAGTAATCATTTTCTTTACAGAAGGAATTGTTTGCCCATGAGCACTTATTACATCACTGAATTTAAACAGATTTCCTCTTTTTTCTAATTTATTTAATAGAGGTGTAGTTGGCAGAGTGTATCCATAAATTCCCATATGATTTCTTGTTGTAGATTCACCTATTATAAAAACAACATTAGGAATTTTTGAATTATTTTCCACTATTTCAACATCATTATTTATCTTATTTTTTAATTCTTCATAAATTCTTTTATTTTCTTTAGCAATTGAAATTCCATCAGCAAGTCTTTGTATTGGTAACGCTCTTAGATTTGATTTTATTCCAAATATCTGAGCAAATGATAGAACAGCTATGACAAGTAACACTTTTTTTGATCTTATGTTCACTTTTATTTTAGGAATCAAATAGCATAAGAAAAATAAAATAAATATAAGAACTATACTTCCTATACTTATATTACTTTTTAAAAATTCCATAGATTCACTATTGTTAGTTTCAGCTAATATCTGCACTGTTGTACCATTTATAATCAAATGAAATTTTGACATTAAAAAAGCATCTATTATAAATAGAAATAGAGACAATAAGAAAAATAGTCTCATTATAAATTTAGATACTTTTTTACTTAATAAAAATACCATAAAAAATATCAAAATAAAAAATAAAGTTATATTTAAATACCCAAATATCAATTTAAACCCCTTGTTTAAAATTGAACTATACATATATTTTCCAAATATATACCTGGAACTGGCATATCCTAAATAGTTAAATATACTAATTAGTAAAATAAACATAAGATTTTCATGAAGAAAATCTTCCATCTTTGCTGTAATCTTTTCTAAAATATTTCTCATTTTTGTCTCCCTATTTCTGTATCAATTTATTTAGTTTTTTATTTATTGATTTTTTTAAAACTCGTAATCTTTTAGAAATATAATGATGCTTTATTTTCAACAAAATATAATCTAAATTTATATTTCTATAAGCAATTTTCTTAAAAGATTCTCGATTAATATTATCACACTCAATATTAGTAAATAAATTTGGAATTATTTTATATCTATCAATATTCTTTAAAGAATCTAATTTCATTTTCCTTTTTTGAAGATGAATATACATATATTCTTTTTTTACCAACTCTTTTCCCTGAATAAAATATCTCATTATATGACCATTATCATATATAAAGAAACTCCTTATCCACTTTTCTCTTCTAATCTTATTTCCACTTACATCTGATTTAATAGAAATAAATTCAACTTTATTTGGATAAATGTCAGCACTATAATTAGTTGTAAAGATAGGAAGCCTCTGACTTTTGAAAATATTATTTATTGTTCTATTGCCTCCCCATGTCTCATCAAAAAAACAACTTTTATCTGTCTGAAACACTTCTTTATGCAGCTCTATTCCATTTAAACTTGCTTTAAATAATTCATTTACTTTTTTCTCATTCTTCATTAAAGTAAAATGACCAAATACAAATATTTTCTTATATTTTTCAAGCATCTCTTCAGTTATAAAATTTGACAGTTTTCCAAAAATAACATCTAAATCACAATAACCCCACCAGTCATATTCTTTCAAATAATCACTTAATATGTAGCCAAATGCAGGCTTAAAGTCACATAACTTATATGGCTTTTCCAAAGATATTTTAAAATCAAATTTATTTTGAACCAGTTCTTTAAATTGAGAAAACTCCATTCTATATAGCTTTACATTTTTAGGATAATTGTAATCTTTTTTATTATCTGTAAAAATAAGCCAATCAAAATCAGAATTTTTCCCACAAGAATTTAATGTCAATTGAAAATAATTAGTAAAATTACCAAAATATGGCACAATTAGGCATTTTTTCATTTTTTCTCCTACTACTTAAGTTTATTTAGTTTTCTTTAACCATTTTTGACCCTTATAAATAGAATATCTATAAGATATCTTTCTCAAAAAATCAAAAAGTGATGTTCTATCTATACCGCTTCTTCTAATCTCATATCTATCATCATCAATATTTCCGCTTCCTGTATTTGTAGACACTGCAAACTTATACCCTGCTTCTTTTACCAAGCTTTTCACATCTTCATTAAGATGTCCATAAGGATAAGCAAAAGTTGTAAGTTTTATATTATATTTATTTTCAAGAGCTGTTTTATTGTCAAAAATCTCTTTCTTAGCTTCCTCTATTCCAACATCAAAAAAATCACAATGATTACAAGTGTGACCACCAAATTCAATCAATCCACTTGAGATCATCTCTCTTACTTCATTTTCATCCATAAGGTGTAATTTTTCTTCCCCGTATTTTTCTACATCCCACTTGTTATACTTTAAATCTGAAACGAGAAAAATTACTGCTTTCATATTATATTTTTTTAAAAGAGGAAACATAATTTCATAATTATCTTTATATCCATCATCTACAGTAAGAATTATATATTTTCTTCTATCTCTGTTTTCTAAACCTATTTTTTCAAGATCTCTAAATGTTATAGTTTCATACCCAAGAAATTTTAAAATCTTTAACTGCCTTTCAAACTCTTTAGCTGTTACAAATGATTTTATCTTCACTGTATCATCTTTTTTATCTTTAAATTGATGATACATAAGAACAGGAATCTCTTTTTTTCTCATAAAATTACTCCTTTATCAGTATTAACTTTCTTAACTGTTTAAAAATTTCACTATCTGAAAACTTTGTAATTCTTTCATGACTCAGCTCTTTAAGTTGTTTTCTTAATTCTTTATCATTAAGACCTCTTAAAATAGAACTACTCATTTTTTCAACATCCCCAACTGGTGTCAAAATTCCATATTTTCCATTATCTAAAATCTCTCTTGGACCAACTGGACAATCTGTAGCTACAACTACACATTCATTTATAAGAGCCTCAACTAAAACCATTCCAAATCCCTCTTCTTTTGAACTATGTACAAATAAATCAGAATTTTTCATCCAAATATAAGGATTTACTTTGGTTCCCAGAAAAACAATTCTATCTTCTAACCTTAACTCCTTTACTAAGTTTTCCAGATTATGTCTTTCTGGTCCATCACCAATAATATATAATTTTTCATCTATTTTATTTTTAATACCTTTAAAAGCTAATATCAAGCTCTCAATATCCTTGTTTTTATCAAGGCGTGAACAAGATAAAATATATTTATCCTTTATGTATTCCAAATCCTGAGAACTCATATTTTCACTATTTATTGCTTCTCTTCTTATTTCTTCAATATCAAATGGATTATAAAGCATCTCTACATTTGGAATATCTGGGAATGCCTCTTTAAATTGTTTTTTCATATTTTCAGTTATAACTACAACCTTTTGAGATTTTTTAAATTTTTTCTCATAATAATGTTTTTTCCGCATATTTTCCATATTTGTATGTAGCCATGTAATAGTTTTCTTATTTGCAAGATCACATGGAAGTTTACAGGCAAAATCAATAAATACATCATAATCAAGTGTTTCTAATATCTTTTTTATATTCTTTCTATAATTTTTTCTACGCTGTTTCATAAAATAATTGTATGGAATTTTATACAAAAAATTTTTATTTTTCAATTTTCTATACTTATTTATCTTCGCAATAATGGATTTATCCACAACAAAAGAATAATCGACATTTTCAGGAATTTCTTTTAAAAGAATATTCCCTTCATCTCCATTATCTTCATTTATAAGCAAAAGAACATCAAACTCCTTGGCCAAATATTTTACATACTGCATAGCTAATTTTTCAGATCCTCCCATAATCAGAGAATCTGTATTAAACACTACTTTCATCTTTTCTCCCACTCACTTTATCTTTACTTTTTCATCACAATAAAAGAATAGATAACTCTATTTTTTCAAATTTAAATAGTTCTTTTTAATCGCAATATATAGTCCTATACCCCAACACAGAGTATTAGATTTCCATATTTCTCTCCATGAATCTTCAGTAAGTCCTCCAATACAAAAAGCTACTAACATCCCTGTAACAGCAATAATCACATAATGAATAAACAGATTATCCTTACTTTTTCTATAAAGTGCAACCTCTTCATAAAAAATATAAGCTAACATAGCAACAAATACAAACGCTAATAATCCTTCTTCACATAAAGATGTAAAATACATGCTATGAGCATTTCCAGCTATTGCAATTCTTTTAAGAGAAGCTCCATCATGAACTTTTGAATAACTTCCAGTTTTTTCAAAATAATCTAAATAATATTTACCTGAATTATCCCTTCCTACTCCAAATACAGGATTTTTCTTAAATATATTAGCTGCTCCTTCCCACATAAGAAGTCTAATTTTAGGCGAGTCATTATCTATATCTTTTATACTTTTTATTCTTTGCACATACTGATTGTTTTTAAAAGTATCAGTTTGAGTAATTCCTCCTAGCAAAAGAAAAACTGCCAAAAATACAAATACAGCTTTTTTATTTTCTCTAATCAATAGTATTAATATAAAAATAAAGCTTCCTACTGTTGCTATCCAAGCTCCTCTTCCTTGTGATAATACAAGTGCTACCATTGATAAAATAAAAATTATAAAATTATATATTCTAATTTTTATCTGACAATTTTTAAGAGAATAAATAAATATTACGAAGAAAAACATAGACAGCATAGCTAACATATGTGCTTCATTTAATGTATTTTCACTAAAGCTGGCAAATCTTGATGCCATATTCCATCCTAAATCTTTATATACTTTCATAGCATTAACAAAACATATGATAAATGAAATTGATACAAGACCAACAGTTTTTTTCAATATCTCTTTATTTGTTAAAAATATTGGAATTAAAAATATACCTAAATATCTATAATTTTTTTGAAATGCTATTGAAAAAGATTTAACTCCTCCAGGAGAGAGTAAACTGAATATTGGTAAAAGAATCAAAAATAAGAATATTATCTTTTCTTCTTTAATAAAAGTTAATTTTTCTTTTTTAATAACTATTCCTATTAATCCCAATAACATTAGTCCTAAACTTATATTAATTCCAACTTTAGATACCATTAAACTAAGAGTATAAAGGTATACTCCAATTTCACCTATTCTATATGCAAGTTTCTTATTTTCCAGTACTGTCATTTTTTTCTCCTTTTTTTTCATGGTAATCATTTTTTTTATCTCTTATCTTTCTAACCAATACAGCAAAAAGATAAAAGATATTTTTATTATAAGGATACTCTATCTTTTTAGGTAAGTATTTTTTTAGCACAAGAAAATCAAAATGTCTTCTATAATTTCCAAAATACATTTTTTTTAACTTAGTATCTATTACACGAACCTCTCCATTTCCATCAATTAGAAAATTCCCAGGGTTACAGTCTCCATGATATCTTCCTAAATCAAATATTTTACCCAGTACATTTATAATCTTTTGAAAATCATCTACTGTTTTAGGTCTTCTCCCTTCACAAAATTCCATAAGAAGTACCTCTTCAGTTATGACTCCTTTTTCTCTTTTTTCCATACTTCCAATACATGGAACAAGTTCTTTTACCCCTTTTTCTCTAAAAAATGTTATATTTTCAAGAGTTTTTAAGCTCTCACCTTTTTTTACAAAAGTCATCATTTTTTTTAACACTGTCCTTGGATAAAAAACCTTTAATAGATAATTATTTCCATCCATTTCAACTTTTGCAACATAGGTTC
This sequence comes from Fusobacterium sp. DD2, assembly GCF_018205345.1. NCBI lineage: Bacteria > Fusobacteriati > Fusobacteriota > Fusobacteriia > Fusobacteriales > Fusobacteriaceae > Fusobacterium > Fusobacterium sp. DD2. The sequence continues at coordinate 16,704 of NZ_JADRHM010000021.1, read as the reverse complement.
TTTTATCATTTTTATACTCTTTATGAACTACAAATTCTTTATTTAAAATTTTATCTAAAAGATTAAAACCTCTCTCATCTATTGAAAATAAAGAAAAATCATTACTTACTTTTTTTAACAGTTTCATTGTCCCCTCTTCTTATAAATCATTTGTTATAATATTTTCAAATTTTTTTAACACTTTTTTAGAATCGAATTCATCTACCCAAATTCTCATATTTTTAATATATTCAGATGTATCTTCTCTGTCAAGAAGCACTTTTTTTATCCCTAAAGATATTTCATCTGGTGCGCCAACATTTACAAGTATTCCATTTTTACCATTATTTAGAATTTCCTTTGGACCAGTTGGACAATCAGTTGCTATTATTATTTTTTCAAGAATTAAAGCTTCAATCAAGACTGTTGGTAACCCCTCAAATTTAGATGAATGAATAAATAAAGATGCTCTCTTTATATAGGGATAAGGATTGGATATAAATCCTAAAAATACAACTTTATCTTCTATTCCTAACTCTTTAGCTAGATTTTGAAGAATTTCCTTATGTCTTCCATCTCCAATTATATATAGCTTTTCATCTATAAGATTTGCCACTTGTGCATATCCTTTTATCAGAGTTGCAAAATCTTTTTGTGTCTCTTCAAGTCTACCTATAGCAAGAATATACTTATGTTTTACCTCAACAGGAGTTGCTGCTTTTTCTTTAATTTTATCTATATTAAATGAATTATAAAGTTTTACTACTTTATCTGAAAGAAATGGAAACATCTCAATAGCTTCTTTTTCCATCTCACCAGAGATAACAAAAACTTTGTTATATAGAGCCAATCTTTTTCCTAATCTTATTTGTCTTCTTTTTATCCCCCTATTATAATTTTTTAAACTGAAATGGCAAAAAGCAGCCTTTTTTATATTTAATTCATTAATAAAAGGTGATAAAGTCATATCATAATCAATTAGTATATCTTTATCTTTTATCATTTTTTTTATTCTATTCTTTAAAACTAATTTTCGCAACCAGGAATAACTTTCAAACAGCACTTTTTCAAGTTTATTTAACCTACCCATTATCTTTTTTTTCTTTAATGATGTATAAAAACTTTCATGAAAAACATACTCTACATTTATATTCTCAGGAATATCCCCTTTTAATTTTTCAAGTTCATCCATCTTGTAACCAATTAAGAGAGTAACCTTAAACTTTGTTGAATCAATATTTTTCAGTAATTCAATAAGAACCTTCTCAATTCCACCAACTACTAATACGTCTACATAAAAAACTAAATTAATCATTGTTCTCTCCTTGTTACACATTTAAAATTTTATTCTGTCTTCTATTATAACAAATTTAAATATTTTTTTCATCAAATTATATCATATCCAACTTATTATAAAATTATGCTATAATTAACGTATAATTAAAATATGGAGGAAAAAAGATGGAAGTAATTAATAAGCATAAGCATTCACACGTATACTATAATAGAGAAACTGATGAGTTTGTAAAACTCTTTTTTCCAAAGTTTTCTAAAAAAATAAAATATTTTTTTCAATTAAGAAAATACCCAGGGCATAATTTTAAATATATAAATGATGAACTTAATAAAATAGGCATATTAACAGCAGAAATTGTATCATATGATAAATACTCTGTAACTACAAAAAATCTTCATGGACCAACTATGGAAAAATTCATAAAAGATGACCTAGAGCATCCATTAGTTGAAGAATTTATCAAAATTGCTGTAAAAATACTTAAAAGTGGATTCTACAACGGGGACTTTGCGTTTAGAAACTTCATCATAAAAGACAATAAAATATATGCAATTGATTTAGAAGATTATAGAAAAGAGAGATTTTTTACACATGATATAAATTATGCAATTAAAAGATTGGGAAATCAGCTGCCTAAGCCTGTTGCAGAAAAAATCAAGGAGGAACTTACATGTTCAAGGTAAAATTTATATATAATCCAAAATCAGGTGGAGGAAGAACAGTTGAAAATTTGGATTTAATAATTGGTAAATATCAAAAAAAAGGCTATACAATAGTACCATATAGAGTCTCTGCCTTTAAAGAAATTAAAAATGCTTTTGAAGATATTGATTCATCATATCATCATATCCTTATAGCAGGAGGAGATGGGACTATAAATCAAGTTATAAATATAATGAAGGAAAAAAATATAAATCTACCAATTGCTATTCTTCCTTTAGGAACAGCAAATGACTTTGCTAAATATTTTGATATGCCACAAGATGTTGAAGAAGCCTGTGACAAAATACTAAATGGTGAAATTCAAGACATTGATATATGCAAAGCAAATGATAAATATTTTATAAATGTTTTCAGCTTTGGTCTTTTTACAGATATCTCACAAAAGACACCAACACATCTAAAAAATACAATTGGTAAACTTGCTTACTATTTTAATGGAATAAAGGAGATTCCTACATTTAAAAAAATGAATATTCTTGTTAATTCAGAACCTTTTTCATATTCAGGAAATGCTATTATCTTCTTTGCTTTTAACGGAAAAACTGCAGGAAATATCAATATAGCATACAAAAGTGATATAAGTGACGGACTCCTGGATCTTATTATCATAAAAGGGGAGGATATAAAATCAACTATTCTATCTGTATTTGAGTTTTTAAGGGGAGAACATCTTGAAAATCCAAAAGATATTATTCATGTAAAATTAAAATCATTTGATGTAAAGTATGATAATCCTCTTATAACTACTGATATCGATGGTGAACCTGGTCCTGATTCACCGATACATATAGAATGTATAAAAGATGGACTTAAAATCATCTGTTAATTTTTAAAGAAAGGATAGGTTATGGATAATTACAATCTTACATATTTAAACTTAAAAGAATTTACAAAAGATTTAAACGAAAAAGACATAAAGAAACTTCATACTCTTGGAATTAACACACTTCATGACCTATTTTATTATTTTCCAAGGGCATATGATGACAGAACAAATATAATGAAAATTGGAGATTTACGTGGAGAGGAATATGTGGTTTTAAAGGCAAATCTATTAAATGTAACTGCTCCTCCTACCAAATCTGGTGTAAAAATGGTAAAAGCTACTGCAACTGATGGCAGTGGTATGCTTGATATAGTCTGGTTTCAAATGCCTTATCTTCGAAAGACTCTTAAGCCAGGAGAGGAATATATTTTTATAGGACAGGTAAAAAGAGGATACAGATTTCAAATGGTAAATCCTGAATTTAAATTGAGTAGCAGTCAACGAAAACTAGCTGAAGGAGAGATTTTACCTATATATAGTACAAGTAAAACACTACCTCAAAACTCTTTTAGGAAAGTAATGAAAATACTTATAAAAAAATATATTCCACTTTTTTATGAAAATATACCTAATGAAATTTTAAAACAGTTTGGAATTATGGGGAGACGTGAAGCTCTTATTCAGATTCATTTCCCTACAAATAACAAAAATCTGGAAGAAACTAAGAGAAGGTTTGCTATTGAAGAGCTATTAGTATTGGAACTGGGAATTATTCAGAAAAAATTTGAAACAATTTATGATAGTGATGGAAGATATTCTCTTCCTGATAACAAAGCCCTTGTTACAAAATATCTTAACTCTCTTTCTTTTGAACTTACAGGAGCGCAGAAAAGAGTCATAACAGAGATTTATAAAGATTTAAATAAGGGAAAAATTGTAAATAGACTTATCCAGGGAGATGTAGGTAGTGGAAAAACTGTAGTATCAATAGTACTACTTCTTTATATGCTTGCAAACTCTTATCAAGGAGCTTTAATGGCTCCTACTGAAATATTGGCTGAGCAACACTATCTTTCAGTAAAGGATAAATTTGAAGAGCTTGGAATAAGAGTTGAACTTCTAACTGGAAGCTTTACTGGTAAGAAAAAACAGAAGATAATTGAAGATATAAAAAATGGAGATGTTGGAATTGTAATAGGTACTCACGCTCTTATAGAGGAAAATGTAGTATTTAAAAAGCTGGGAATGATAATAATAGACGAACAGCATAGATTTGGTGTTGTACAAAGAAAAAAATTAAGAGATAAAGGGGTACTGGCTAATCTTATTGTTATGAGTGCTACACCAATTCCAAGATCACTTGCACTAAGTATATATGGTGATTTGGATGTATCTATTATAGATGAATTACCTCCTGGAAGAAAACCTATTAGAACCAAGTGGATATCTTCAACTTCAGACCTTAAGATAATGTATGATTTTATTGATAAAAAACTTTCACAGGGAAGACAGGCATATTTTGTGGCACCACTTATAGAAGAAAGTGAAAAATTATCTGCTAAATCTGTTGAGGAGTTAAAATCTGAAGTAGAAAAATATCTACCAAAATATAGAATAGGTGTTCTTCATGGAAGACTTAAAAATAGCGAAAAAAATGAAGTTATGCAGGATTTTAAAAATAGAAAATATGATATATTAGTAGCTACTACTGTAATTGAAGTTGGAGTAGATGTTCCTAATTCAAGTATAATGGTTATCAGTGATGCTCAAAGATTTGGACTTTCTGCATTGCATCAATTGAGAGGAAGGGTAGGTAGAGGTAAACATCAATCATATTGTTTCCTTTTATCTAAAACTGATAATGATACTTCTAAAGCAAGGCTTCAAGTAATGGAAGAAACAGAGGATGGATTTAAAATAGCTGAAGAGGATTTAAGACTTAGAAAACCTGGAGAGATATTTGGTACAAAACAGAGCGGTCTAAGCGACCTTAAATTTATAGATATTATTCATGATGTTAAAACAATTAAACTTGCTAAAGATATAGCAACAAATTATCTTAAAAAGAATAAAGGTCAAATTTTAAATGAATATATGACCATTGATATTGCTGAAAAGTTTAAAGAAAGCTAGAAAACAAAAGAAAAATATGTTAGAATTAAGAGTAAAATAAATTTATATGGAGGACGAAATGAGATTCAGTAAGAGTTATATAAAAACACTTAAAGAAACTCCAAAAGAAGCTGAAATAGCAAGCCATCAACTTCTTTTGAGAGCTGCAATGATAAAAAAACTTACAAGTGGAGTTTATACATACCTACCATTAGGATTAAAAGCTCTAAAAAAAGTTGAAAACATTGTAAGAAGAGAAATGGATAGAGCAGGGGCACAAGAAGTATTTATGCCAGTACTTCAACCAGCTGAACTATGGAAAGAAAGCGGAAGATGGGACGTAATGGGACCTCTTATGATGAAACTTCAAGATAGAGCAAAAAGAGACTTCGTATTAGGACCAACACATGAAGAGGTAGTAACAGACCTTGTAAGAAATGATGTTTCATCTTACAAACACTTACCATTCAACCTATATCAAATCCAAACTAAATTCAGAGATGAAATTAGACCTAGATTTGGACTTATGAGAGGAAGAGAGTTCATAATGAAAGATGGATACTCATTCCACTCAAGCAGAGAATCACTAGATGCAGAATTTGATAATATGGAAGCAACTTACAAAAGAATATTCTCAAGCTGTGGTTTAAAATTCAGACCAGTTGAAGCTGACTCAGGAGCAATTGGTGGAAATGGTTCTAAAGAATTCCACGTACTTGCAGATTCTGGTGAAGATGAAATTATCTACTGTGAAGAGTGTAACTACGCAGCTAACGTTGAAACTGCTGTAAGTAGAGTTAAATATCTTGAAAAAGAAGAGTTAAAAGAGACTCAATTAATAGATACACCAAATGTATCAAAAATTGAAGATGTTGTAGAATATCTTAAAGTTCCAGTAGAACAAACTGTAAAAGCTATGATGTATAAAGACCTTGGAACTGACGATGTATACATGGTTTTAATCAGAGGAGATTACGAAGTTAATGAAACAAAACTTGTAAATGCTATTGGTGCAATTGAAGTAGTACTATTAACTGATGAAGAACTTGAAAAGTTAGGACTTGTTAAAGGATTTATAGGTCCATTTGGAATAGAATTAAACAATATCAAAATTGTTGCTGACGACACAATTCCTGAACTTACAAACCATACAGCAGGTGGAAATAAAAAAGATACTCACTATATAAATGTTAACTATGGTAGAGATTATAAAGCAGACATTATAAAAGATGTTAAGACAGTAAAACCTGGACATGTTTGTGCTAAATGTGGTGGAAAATTATCTTCTGCAAGAGGAATAGAAGTTGGACACATATTTAAACTTGGAACTAAATACTCTCAAGCTCTAGGTGCAACTTATGTTGATGAAAATGGACAATCACAACCTATCATCATGGGATGTTATGGAATTGGAGTATCAAGAACTCTAGCATCAGCTATTGAGCAAAATAACGACGAATATGGAATCATATGGCCATCAGCTATAGCTCCATATATTGTAGATGTAATCCCAGCAAATATGAAATCTAAAGAACAGGTGGAACTTGCTGAAGAAATTTACAATGCTTTACTAGATGATGGTATTGATACTATGATTGACGACAGAGATGAAAGACCTGGATTTAAATTTAAAGATGCTGACCTTATTGGTTTCCCATTTAAAGTAATCTGTGGTAAAAAAGCTGGAGAAAACATTGTAGAATTAAAGATTAGAAGAACTGGTGAAACTTTAGAAGTAAATAAAGACGATGTTATCTCTAAAGTTAGAGAACTAATGAAAAAATATTAATTTTTTAAAATTATATATTAGATATATGAAAGCACACTGAAAAACAGTGTGCTTTTTGTTTTTATAAAATCAAGACATAAAACAGTATTAATTTTATATATATAGAATGAATAGTAATTTTTTACTACACTTGTTAACTTAAGTGCCCAAATTCTGTATTATTACATATATTTTATATATATATGTAATTAATATAGTTAATATAAATAATGATAAATGTTCGTAAAATAAACGCATTTTCAATAAGGTGTTTTTTATATAGATATAAATTTCTTTTAATAATCTTTTTGTATCGAAATAATGTTTTTTTACAAGAGTAACATATGTTAATTGCATCGTTATAATATCAATTATATATATGCTAAATCATTGACATTTTATATTTATATATGTATATTTTAAGTAGGAACTAGGTTATACTAAATTATTAGGAGGTTTTTTTTATGTTTGAATACTCATTTAATATGGCGGAAACACTGGCCATCGCAGTAGTTATTTTATTATTAGGTAGATGGATAAAAAGAAAAGTATCTGTTTTGGAAAAATTCTTTATCCCTGCACCAGTTATAGGTGGTGTGTTATTCTCTTTACTACTTTTAATTGGTCACTCAACTGGAACATTTGCATTTGAATTTGATGCTGTTTTAAAAAATTTTTTAATGATTATCTTCTTTACAACAATAGGTTTCTCAGCAAGCTTTGAATTGTTGAAGAAAGGTGGTATTGGAGTAATTTTATTCTTAATATGTGCTACAATACTTGTTATCCTTCAAGACGTAGTTGGAGTTTACTTAGCTAAATTCTTCGGACTACATCCATTCATCGGTCTTGCTGCTGGTTCAGTTCCATTAACAGGAGGACATGGTACTTCTGGAGCTTTCGGACCTGTATTGGAAAAAGCAGGAGCTACTGGAGCATTCTCAGTTGCAATTGCTTGTGCTACATTCGGTCTAGTTGCTGGATGTTTAATCGGTGGTCCAATAGGTAGAAGACTTTTAACAAAATATAATTTAAAACCAAAAGAGATTGAAAATCCTGAAAATAAAGATATAATAGATATGGAGAAACAACTTCCTGTCAGTGAAAAAACATTATTTGATGGTGTAGTTGTTATAGCTATCTCTATGGGAATTGGAGTTTATATTCCACTTCTAGCTCAAAAATATGGTTTAACTTTACCACCATATATCGGTTCAATGTTAATTGCAGCAGTAATCAGAAACATAGCAGATAAAAGAAGAGTTATACTTCCAATGAAAGAAATTTCAATAATAGGTAATATATCTTTATCTTTATTCCTAGCAATGGCTTTGATGTCATTAAAACTATGGCAACTAGCAGAACTTGCACTTCCATTAATTGTAATCTTAATAGTTCAAACAGTTATGATGGGACTATTTGCTTACTTTGTAACATTTAATGTTATGGGAAGAGATTATGATGCATGTGTACTTGCTACTGGACACTGCGGATTCGGACTTGGGGCTACTCCAAATGCAATGGCTAACATGGAAGCATTTGCTAGTTCTACAGGATTCTCTGCAAAAGCATTCTTTATATTACCACTAGTTGGTTCATTATTTATTGACTTCGTCAACGCAACTATAATTACTTTCTTTATGAATATATTTGGATAAGATAATTTAGCTGGTGTTGCACGAGTCAGGGGGCAACACAGATGCACAATTATTATAATATTGGAGTCTTCGATTCAGGGGTTGGAGGAACAACAGTATTAAAAGAAATTATAGATATTCTTCCTTGTGAAAATATCCTTTATTATGGTGATAGTGGAAATTCTCCTTATGGGGAAAGAACAATTGAAGAGATTCAACAGCTTAGCAGAAACATTGTTAACTTCTTTATAACTCATAGTTGTAAAGCTGTAGTAATTGCATGTAATACTGCTACTGCTGCTGCTCTTGATGTTTTAAAAAAGGAATTTCCTCTGCCAATAATTGGTGTAATTTCTGCTGGAGCAAAAACAGCAGTCCACTCAACAAAAAATAATTCAATAAGCATCTTATCTACTCCTTTTACAGCTCTTTCAAAAGCTTATGCTAATGAAATAGCTAAAATATCTAAGGAAGTAAGGGTTTATCAGGAAGGATGTCCTCAATTCTGTCCCATGATTGAGATAGGTTGGGAGACATTTGAAGATAGGGAGCGAATTTTAAAAGAGCATATGAGTAATTTGTCAAAAAGTTCTGATACCCTTATTCTTGGATGCACACATTATCCAATAATTAGAAAAGATATTGAGAAATATTTTAGTGGAACAATTGTAGATCCAGCAAAAGAAACAGCTTTAGAGTTGAAAGAGTTGTTATCTAAATATAATATGCTTAATAGAAGCAATAAAAAAGGGAAACTTAAGTTTTTTATAAGTGGGGACAGAGAGAGATTTAAGTTAATTGCAGAACAATTCTTACAATTTAAAATTGACAAATTATACAAAGTGGGTAAATAAAAAAAGCTAGAGGTTTAAAACTTCTAGCTTTTTTCTTTATCTTTGTTCTTAATTATTCGTTATAATATAAGTTTTCTGTAGGGAATACCTGATCACAAGTTAAGTCTATTCCAAGTTTTCTTAAAGTCTGCTCATCTGTTTTTCCTAAGATATTTGTACAGTGTGCTTGTGTTCCTTTAAGATTTACAAGATTTTTCATTGCAACCTGTGCCATTGGATTTGTAGCAGCACAGATACTTAATGCCATTAAAATCTCTTCACAGTTTAGTGCAACATTTTTACTTTGTAGTGTTTTATCCTTTAGATTCATGATAGGTTCTAGTATTACTGGAGATATAAGTAAGATCTCATCATTTATCTTTGCAAAGTGCTTTACAGCGTTTAAAATAGCTGCAGAAGCTGCATCCATAAGGTGTGATGACTTACCAGTAATGATAGTACCATCTGGAAGTTCAAAGGCTATTGCAGAGGCTCCTACACAATCACATTTATTTGCTCTTGCTTTGATATCTTCAAGTTTTTTTCTAGCAAATGAAACTACTCTTCTGTCTTCTTCTTTTAGTCCTAACTCATCCATTATTAGACGTGTTCTTTTAAAAGTGTCATAATCTACATAACCTTTTTTATATTCACAACCTGTTTTGAAGTATCTTCTGATTATCTCCTGTTTCGATGCCTCTTTTACTACTTCATCATCTATAATTCCAAATCCAACTCTGTTAACTCCCATATCAGTTGGAGATTTATAAACTGATTCCTGTCCAGTAATTTTTTCTATTATTCTTTTTAATAGTGGGAATGCCTCAACGTCACGATTGTAGTTTACAGCTGTTTCTCCATAAGCCTCTAGATGGAATGGGTCAATCATGTTAACGTCTTGTAAATCAACTGTAGCAGCTTCATAAGCGATGTTTAAAGGATGTTTTAAAGGTACATTCCATACTGGGAATGTTTCAAACTTAGAATATCCTGCCTGTTTTCCTCTTCTATATTCATGATATAGTTGGCTTAAACAAGTAGCAAGTTTTCCACTTCCAGGTCCTGGTGCAGTAACTACAACTATAGGTTTAGTAGTTTCTATATATGGATTAGCTCCGTATCCTTCATCACTTACTATGATATCTATATCTGTTGGATATCCTTTTGTAGCTCTGTGCTTGTATACTTTTATCCCCCTACGTTCCAATTTATTTATAAATAATGTTGTTGCAGGTTGATCATTGTATCTTGTTATAACAACGCTATTTACTTGAAGTTCGTTCTCTCTTAAATCATCTATAAGTCTGAAAACTTCCATATCGTAAGTAATACCAAAATCTCCTCTGATTTTATTTCTTTCAATATCACCAGCGTATACACAAATTACTACTTCAAGTTTGTCTTTTAATTTATGTAATACTTTGATTTTAGCATTCTCATCAAACCCAGGTAAAACTCTTTTAGCGTGTAAATCGAATAATAATTTTCCTCCAAACTCCAGATAAAGTTTGTCATAATTATTAACTCTCTCTAAAATATATTTAGATTGCTCTTCAAGGTACTTAGTGTGATCAAATCCTATTTTCATTATAACTCTCCTTTAATTTTTTATTTTTTCTCGACTTTTTATTATAACATAAGTTACATATAATTACCAGTTGTTTTGCGAACTTTTTACATATATATTCAATACTATATTTATACACTTTAATAAAAATGATACACATAAAATTACTCAGCTACCTCATAATCAGAATAGCTGAGCAATACTGTGTAGATATTATTTTGTACTAATTTTCATTTTATCTCAACGCCTGTCACAAACGCATCTATATCCACTGACGATTTATCAGATGGAGTGTTTAAAGTTTCCTTAATCTCTTTTAATGCTTCTCTTACTCTTATATCAGGTCTATCAATTATAAGGTATCTCGCCATTGAGTATTCAATATATTTTACTATACATATAAATACTCCACAAACAAAAGCTATACTTCCAACAATTAACAATAAAAGTGCCAGAATATCTGAATCAGTTTTACTGATTAAAATCATACAGATAATTCCTACAATATAAAATCCAAATGTCCACATTGCAATAAAGAATGAATATGCAACACCATAAAAAAATGATTTTTGAAATCTATCTGCAATGAACTCTTTATAATTCCTATAAGAAAGCTCTGACTCCCCATTTACATATCTGTAAAAAGAAGCTGTCCAACCAAGTATTGCTCCATTGTATATTCCCGCAGCAATAAATCCAACTACAATACTGACTACAAGTGGATAAACAATGGCATCAGCATCGCTTATAGCATCAGCTCCAAACTCAACTATTCCTCTTAATATTCCAGTTCCAAAAAGAATTCCAAAAAATATAAGATTAATTATCACTCCCTTTTTCCAGTTTCCTTTCAAAAGTGAACGTGATGCAGCTTTAAGATCTCTAACAACTATTTTTTCTTTCATAAATCATATACCCCTTACGACTTTATATAGTCATTAACATATCTCGCTTATTTATTTCTATTTTCTATATATTCAGCAAGCTCTATAAGCATTGCACTTTTTTCTTTTCCAAACTGCTTTGTAAGAATCTCTTCAGCTTCTTTAACAGTTGCATGAAGAAGCCTCTTGCTCTCTTCAAGACCTATAATTGAAGGATATGTTGATTTTTCATGCTCTATATCACTTCCAACAGGTTTTCCTATAGTCTCAAAATCACCCTCTATATCAAGGATGTCATCTTTTATTTGGAAAGCAAGACCTACAAGTTCTGAATATCTAAGAAGTGTTTCTTTCTCATCAGCACTTGCATTTCCAATAATACATGCACATTCTACAGGAAGTCTTAAAAGTTTTCCTGTCTTATGAGTATGCATATATTTCAAAGTTTCCATATCTATTTTTTTACCTTCACTGGCAATATCCACCATCTGACCACCAATCATCCCATTGATTCCAGCATATTCAGAAGTAAGTCTAACTATCTTAACTATCTTTTCTGCTGGTAAATCTATGTTCTTATCAGTAAGTATATAAAAAGCATGAGTCAGAAGAGCATCTCCAATCAGTATTCCCTCTGCCTCTCCAAATTTCTTATGTGTAGTAAGTTTTCCTCTTCTGTAATCATCATTGTCAAGTGCTGGTAAATCATCATGTACTAATGAATATGAGTGAATCATCTCAATTGCAGAAGCTGTTGGAATACCTTTTTTTTCATCACAATTTAAAATATCCAAAGTCATAAATAGAAGTATAGGTCTTAATCTCTTACCTCCGTTTAAAACTGCATATTTCATTCCCTCTGCAATTACCTGAGGATAATCAAGTTCATTTAAATATTTTTCTATTCCAGTTTCAACAAGATTTTTTCCCTGTAACAGATTATCTTTAAATGACATATTAAACCTCCTCAACCTCAATATCACCATTATTTTTTTCAATAACTTTAAGAACTTTTCCCTCTGCCTGATTTAAAAGGTCTGAAGAAGCTTTTAATAATTTCATAGCCTTTTCATAAGCTTTAATTGAATCATCAAGTGATAACTCTCCATTTTCCATCTGTCTTATAATTTCATCTACAGATTTAAGATTTTCCTCAAAACTACCTGTACTCTTCATACTTCCTCCTTTTAAGGTTATCTAGTATAAAATGTAATACATTTTTTACCATATTTCCTTTCATCTGCTTTTTTAAATTCTCCAACTGTGTCTTCCATATCTTCAAAAAGATGGTGCTCACAAATAACTAACCCATCATCTGCTAATATACCATTTTTTTGTATTGCTTTCAACACTCTGGTACATACAGAATCCTTATATGGTGGATCCATAAAAATAATATCAAATTTTTCACCTTTTCTGGCTAAAATCTCTATTGCTCTAAAAACATCATTTTTATATGCTCTGCATCTATCTTCATACCCTAAAGTATTAACATTCTCTATTATATATCTCAAAGCTTCATTGTCTTTCTCTATCATTATCGCCTTTGCAGCTCCTCTGCTAAGTGCCTCAAGAGAAATACTTCCACTTCCACTGAAAAGGTCCAAAAATCTTGCTCCTTCCACATATGGAGCTATTATTGAAAACAGTGATTCTTTCATACTACCAAGTGTAGGTCTAGTGTCTGTTCCCTTTCTAGTTTTTAATTTTTTATTTTTTGCATCTCCTGCAATTATTCTCATTATGCCACCTCCGTTAATAGATGAACATAGCATCTCCAAAACTGAAAAAATGGTATTTTTCTTCAACTGCAGTTCTATATACATCCAACATGAATTCTCTACTTGAAAAAGCTGATACAAGCATTAAAAGTGTTGATTTTGGTAGATGGAAGTTTGTAATTAAAGCATCTACAACTTTAAATTTATATCCTGGATAGATAAATATCTCAGTACTGTTTTTCTGAGCAATTACCTTTCCATTTTCATCTACTGATGACTCTAATGCTCTTGTACTTGTAGTTCCAACTGATATAATTCTTCTTCCTTCAGCTTTTGCCTTATTTATAATATCAGCTGCTTCCTGTGGTATCTCAAAACTTTCTTCGTGCATCTTATGCTGTAATACATCTTCAGTTTGTACAGGTCTGAATGTTCCAAGTCCTACTTCCAGGAATATATCAACAATTTGAATTCCTTTTTTCTCTATTCTTTCTAAAAGCTCTTTTGTAAAGTGAAGTCCTGCAGTAGGTGCTGCAACTGATTCACCTCTTTGAGCATAGACAGTCTGATATCTGTCCTTATCTTTAAGTTTTTCAACTATATAAGGAGGTAGAGGCATGCTCCCTAACTTATCTAACACCTCTTCAAATGCTCCTTCATAACTGAATTTTAAAATTCTATTTCCATCATCTTTGATTTCTATAAGCTCTGCTACAAGCTCTTTATTTGTTCCAACATATAATTTTTGTCCAAGTTTCAATTTTTTGGCTGGTTTTAACAGACATTCCCAGGTATCAAGGTCTATTCTTTTAATCAAAAGAATCTCTAAAACCCCTCCTGTTTCCTTATGTCCAAATAATCTAGCTGGAATTACCTTAGTAGAGTTTCTAACTAAGATATCTCCTTTTTCTAAATAATCTATTATATCGTAAAAATGTTTATGTTCCACTGTGTGGTCTTTTCTATTGACCAACATAAGTCTTGCATGGTCTCTAGGTTCTCTAGGACTTTGTCCTATAAGCTCCTGGGGTAAATAATAGTCATAATCATGTAGTTTAGTTGACATTATATTTCCTCTCTTTTCTTTCCTATAACTACTCTTTCAACATCTCCATAGTCTTTTACTACTGAGATAACATCAAAAGAGTTTTTTCTCATTATTTCACTTACTTTTTCAGCCTGATTATACCCTACTTCAAAAGCAAGATATCCCTTTTCAGTTAGATATTCTCCTGCTTCTTTTGAGATTCTCTCATAGAAATTATACCCATCTTCATTGTCAGTTAATGCATTTTTAGGTTCGTATTTTAATACTTCAGGCATCAATGTCTTATACTCTTCAATAGGTATATATGGAGGATTAGATACAATAAGGTCAAATTTTGCACTCTTATATTTAGCCTCTTTTAAAATCTCAAAAACATCTGATTTTATAAATTTTACATTTTCAGCTTTATTTAAATCTCTATTGGTATTTGCTACCTCAAGAGCTCCGTCACTTATATCTATTCCAAGAACCTGTGCATTTGGAAGCTCTTTTCCCAATGTTATTGCAATAGCTCCACTTCCAGTTCCAATATCACAGATTTTAGGTCTCTCTACATCTGCCATAAGAAACTTGCATTGCTCAACAAGTATCTCTGTATCAGGTCTTGGTATTAATACTCTTTCATCCACTTTAAATGGATATCCATAAAATTCCCATTCTCCTAAAAGATATTGCAGAGGTCTTCTCTCTTTCCCTCTGGCTCTTAGAAGATTTTTTATCTCATTTAACTGTTCTTCTTCTATTTTTCTATTAAAAGTAAGTGTAAGAATATTTCTACTGGTATTAAGTACATGAGCAAAAATATACTCTGTATCTATTTTAGGATTTGGAACTCCATATTTTTCAAGATACTCAACTGACTTTTCAAAAATAAACATATTCTCTTTTCTATAATCCTTCAAATCCAGTCCAGCATCTCCTTTTTCTTTGTTCAATTCTTCAAATCCAATATGTCTTGTTGCCATCTCTTTTAAATATGATTTTATAAGAGCTTTTTCCTCTTCATTTAGAGTTCTGTCAAAATGAACATATAGGCTTATCTTATCAACTTTCAATACACTTGCTATCAATTTTTCACTTTCAAGTCTGGGTTTTGAAAAAGAGTATTTTTGCAAATACTCTTCTGAAAATTTTAATATATCTAGTAATCTCATCTTACTCTTCTGTTGAGCTAGCTAACATCTCAGCTTGGTTAAATGTAATCAATGCATCTATCATCTCATCCAAATCCCCATCTAAGAAAGCTTCTAATTGATATACTGTGAACTTGATTCTGTGGTCTGTTATTCTTCCTTGTGGGAAGTTGTATGTTCTTATTTTTTCAGATCTGTCCCCTGTTCCGACTTGAAGTTTTCTTTCACTTTCTACTTCACTTCTTTGCTTTTCACATTCCATCTCATATAATTTAGCAACTAAGTGTTTCATAGCTTTTTCTCTATTTTTTAATTGTGATCTTTCATCTTGACATTGTACAACTATACCAGTTGGTAAGTGAGTAATTCTTACTGCTGAGTCAGTCATGTTAACGTGCTGACCTCCTGCTCCACCTGATCTATATGTATCTATTTTCAAATCTTTAGGATCAATTTTTACTTCTTTAATATCTTCAACTTCAGGAAGTACAGCTACTGTTGCTGTTGAAGTATGAACTCTTCCTGCTGATTCTGTTTCTGGAACTCTTTGTACTCTGTGTACTCCAGATTCAAATTTTAATTTTGAATAAGCTCCGAAACCGTGAATACTGAATACAGCCTCTTTTATTCCACCTATTCCAATCTCTTGTTTTTCAATAATTTCTACTTTCCATTTCTTTCTTTCTGCATATCTACAGTACATTCTGAAAAGGTCTCCAGCAAATAGAGCAGCTTCGTCTCCTCCTGCTCCACCTCTTATTTCAACAATAACGTTTTTGTCGTCATTTTCATCTTTTGGAAGTAGAAGTATCTTTAACTCATCCTCATATTTAGGTAGTTGTTCTTCTAACTCTCTTTGTTCCTCATTCATCATTTCTCTCATATCAGGATCTTTTTCCTGTTTTATATTCTCTTTTATAAATTGTAGATCCTCATAAAGAGCTTTATATTCCTTGTATTTCTCAACTATAGGAGTTATCTCTGATAATGCTTTATTACATTCCATCATTTTATTTGGGTCATTTAATATTTCTGGCGATCCCAATGTCTGATTAAGTTCTTCATATTTTTTTACAACTTCTTCTAACTTAGCGAACACTTTATTCTCATCTCCTTTATTCAACACTATAACTTAATAAGTATAACATATTTTTGCAAAAAAATCAATTTTTCAACATATAAAAAAAGCTGAGTAACATTTTTAAAAAAATGTTTTACTCAGCTCTCTTTTTTGTA
>NZ_JADRHM010000020.1 GCF_018205345.1 Fusobacterium sp. DD2 | reverse complement strand
AAAAAGTCAGCCTTTAAGCTGACTCTATATAAAAGTATATTTATTAAATTTGGTGGAGATGACGGGACTTGAACCCGTGTCCGAAACCATAAGCGCCATAAGCTTCTACAAGCTTAGTCTGCTATTGAATTTCGCAATAACCACTCCCACAGACAGGGCTGATTAAAGCTATCCTCTAGAATGTCCTTTCAGCTTAGAGAAATCACTGAAAGTAATCTGTAAATAAATGACACTTCGGTTGAATGCTCCTACAGAAGAGAGCAATCAGAAGTGAGCTGACTTAATTAAGCAGCTAAAGCGTAATTTCTATTTCCATCTAAACGATGAGTTGACCTCTCACAGCGGTCACCCTGGCCTGCTACCTATAACCTCATAATCCCGTCGAGACCTAGACATCCCCATATTTAATTGTGTATTATAGTATATCACAAAAAGATAATTTTTTCTAGTTATATTTCATCATTCTATCTATATTTCTCTTACTATCCCTTGCTGCTATAGCTTCTCTCTTATCATAATTTTTCTTACCTCTAGCAGCTGCAATGGTAATTTTTACATATCCTCTTGAAAGATGAACATCTAAAGGAACAATAGTATATCCCTTTTGACTTACTTTTTCATGAAGTTTTTTTATCTCTTTTTTATGTAAAAGAAGTTTTCTTACTCTTCTTTCTTCTGGATTATATACACTTCCAAAAGCCCAAGGTACTATAGACATCCCCATAATAAAGATTTCTCCATTTATTATTCTTACAAATGCCTCTTTTATACTTAACTTCCCAGCTTTTGCTGATTTTACTTCACTTCCTACAAGTTCAATTCCTGCTTCAAATTTATCTTCTATAAAATAATCAAAAAATGCTTTTTTATTTCTTGCTAAAATCATAATTTCCTCCAATAACCTTTCTAATACTTAAATTATACAGTAAATTCAAATTTTTTACCATTATTTTTCTTTAATTATCATTCCTAGATTGGTTGGTATTTAATATCAACAAGTTATATAATCTAATTATTATATAATTCGTATGAAAAATAAAAAAGCTTTTTATTTGACAGATATTTTAATTGGTATCAGCATATTTTTACTTGTTACAAACATTGGATTTATTTGTATTAGAAAAATAAAAGAAGAAAGGGAGATTAATACTGCAAAAATATTAATCTATGAAACATTTTCCACTTATGCCACCAAGGCATTTTACAATAAGGAACATTATTACATAAGATTGGATTACACAACTAAAAAGCTATACGTCCTTAAATACATGTATGTTCCTCTTGAAGTTATTCAGCTACCTGAAAAACTCAATTATGTAACAATATTTGATAAAAAGGTACAGACAGAGCATTTAGCAAAGATAACGAGATATGGAAATATTACTCCATCTTTCAGTATTTATATATTTGGGTATAACAATATCGCCAGATATCGTATTTCTTTCTATGGATTTGATATTATCAAATATATGAAAATAAACATATATAAAAACAAAAATGATAAAAATGCAACCTATGTAAATATACATAATTTTCATAAAAAATGGGATGGAAATTCTCTGTCTTGGGTGGAGGAATAATATGAAAAAATATCTTATAATACTCTTTTATTTTCTTAACAGTTTATCCTATGGAGTTTATGATTCTCAAAGATTAACACCTTTTTCAATTACTGTAAAAGGAATTTTTTTCACTAATTACATTCACTTTTCAACAAGTGCTACTCCCAATACTTTTTATATTATCAGGGAGGAGATATGATAGGAAAAAATTCACATAAGTTAAAATCCATACTAGATGAAATGAAGATATCAACTGCTACAAGGAAAAAAGATTATGAAAATATCAAAATCGAAACATCTCTTGATTCTAATAATCCAATTGTAGTCAAGGGGCTAAGTGCAATAATTCTCCAGGGGGTAAAATATCGTGCAAGTGACATTCACATTGAACCTCAAAGAGATAAAACAAGAATAAGATATCGTATAGATGGTATTCTGCACAGTGAAAATACTCTTGATATCTCTCTTCATCCAAGTTTAATTTCAAGATTAAAAATCATCTCAAAACTCAATATTACAGAACATAGAATGCCACAAGATGGAAAGTTTAAATTTCAAATTGAGGATAAAACAATTGATTTTAGAGTCTCAATTGTCCCTCTTATTACTGGAGAAAAAGCTGTTATCAGAATTCTAAATAAAGATATTGTAAATTTCGATCTTGAAAATATAGGATTCAACAAAATTGAATATAAAGAGATTTCAAAAATGATAAATCGAAAAAATGGAATCATCCTTGCAAGTGGTCCAACTGGATCTGGTAAAACAAGTCTTATATATTCAATACTAAAACAATTAAATACTTCAGAGGTTAATATTTCAACTGTAGAAGATCCAGTTGAATATGAGATTGCAGGAATCAACCAGGTACAACACAGTGAAAAACTTGATTTTTCCACTATCTTAAAATCATATTTAAGACAGGATCCTGACATCCTGATGATTGGAGAGATAAGGGATAGAGAAACTGCAGAAATTGCTATAAAATCAGCACTCACTGGACATCTTGTACTTTCAACAATACATACTAATGATGCTGTAAGTGGAATATTTCGACTTTTAAATATTGGAATTGAACCCTATATGATATCAGCTTCAGTGGTTGGAATAATAGCACAACGGCTGGTTAGAAAGCTCTGCCCACATTGTAAAAAAATAGACAACACATATCGTGGAAAACTTGCTTTTCTAGGTGAAGATCCCAGCAGTTATTCTGAAAATATCTTTTATACCCATATGGGATGTCCTAAATGCAATAATTCTGGATATATTGGAAGAGTTCCTCTATTTCAGATTTTTGTTTTTGATGAAAATATAAAATCCATGATTGATAAAAGAGAAAGTATCCAAAAGATAACAGCATATGCTAAAGAGAATAATATGAAAGATTTAATTGAAAAAGGAATAGATAAAGCTAAAAATGGTATTACATCTCTTGAGGAGATAATAAGAGAATGTTAAAATTTTACCATTTTAAAGTATATAACAGACATAAAACATTTGAGGATTCACTTCCTTTTTCAAATGCTCAGATGTTCTTTAAATATTTAAAAATAAATAACTTAAAGATTATTTCTTATAAAGCAACTCATAAAAAATTTATTTTGAGAAAAAAAGAGCTCCTGATATTTACAGAGTATCTTCTTTCTCTTCTAAAAAGTGGTATTGAAATTACTTTAGCTCTTGAGATTATTGCTTCACAAGAAAAAAAAGCATTTTCACATATAATTACCACTATAAAAAAATCAATTATCAATGGTGAGGGCGTCTATAACTCATTTAATCAGTATAGAGAGCTTTTTGGGGACACATATTTGAACCTACTCAATGCTGGAGAGAAAACTGGAAATATAATTAGCAATTTGGAAAAAGCCTTTGAAAACCTTAACCTCATCACTTCACTCAATGAAAAAATAAAACACGCACTATTTTATCCAGCTATTGTAGGTTCATTCATTTTAATTTTACTCATCTTCATTTTTTCAAGCGTACTTCCAAATTTTGAAGACTTTTTTAGAGGTTCAGAGGAAAACCTTCCCTGGATAACTAAATTTCTTCTTGAAATAAGCAACAATTTTTCACTTATCTTCATTTTCTTTATCATTATTGTTTCAATATCTACACTTTTTTTTAAAATGCTTTCACAGGAAAAAAAGGAACATATTAAACTCAATTTTCCTATTCTTGGAAAATTCATAAAAAAGAATATCATAATAGATTTCTCACAAAATCTTTATATTATGCTTGAATCAGATATAGATATCTTAGATGCTTTACACTCTATAGAGGCAAATTGCAAATATATATTTTTTAAAAACAAACTAAAGGAAATACATCTTCAAATTCAGCATGGTCATTGCATCTTTGATGCCTTTGACTCAGTTAACTTTTTTAGCGACCAGCAATTGAAATTAATAAATATTGGCGAGCGTGCAGATGCACTGCCTCAAACCTTTACAACTATAACAACAGCTATGCAAAAGGAGATGGAAAATCAGCTTTTTAAGCTGACTACTCTTTTGCAACCTCTTTTGCTTTCAATACTTGGAATCATTATTGGAGCTGTAATACTTGCTGTTTACCTGCCAATATTCAACATTTCAAGTATGATTTTATAGGAGGAAAAAATGAAAAATAAAGGTTTTAGTTTAATAGAAGTTTGTATAGGTATCGCACTTGTAGGAATTATGATTGGAATAGGGGGACCTAAGGTTAGAAGATTTATTGCCAGTGGAAAAGACACTAAAGCTATAGCTACTCTTGGTGCTCTACGTACTGCAAGTGAACTTTATTACAGTGAGCATGGTAGCTCTCCAGCTACTATAAAAGAAGAGGGAACAGATATTGTTGCTTCTCTAAAAAAACTTGAAGAATATATTGACCCTAAAACATTTAACAATATAAAAGATGGAAAAATTGAGATAGGCGGATATATGGGAGAAGAACACACTGTAAAATATGGAGGAGAAATGTCTTTTACTTTCGTTGACCCCAACACTTCTGAAAAAGGAGATGGAGTGAATATCTGGTTTGCTCCAACAGAGGGTCAGGAATATGATATGAAAGGAAATAAATGGTCAGAATATTAATTCTTCTAACTCTCCTTGCCATTGCATATGTTGATGTAAAAAAAATGATTATCCCAAATTATCTCAACTTGCTGCTATTATTTTTGGCATTTTTATATAGAGGTACTGATTTAGAGAGTATTGAAAATGGTATTATTGGAATGGGAGTCTACTGTATCCCATTCGTACTGATATATGGCTATCTTTCTGATTTTATGAAAAAAGAGGTACTTGGTTTCGGTGACATTAAGCTTGTGCTCCCTTTAGGATATATAATGGGCTATTCCAATTGTTCAGAAGTATACTTTTTTTTCGTATTATCATTCCTCATATCAACAGTTATTGGAGTTATTGTGGGAATTTCTAAAAGGAACTTTTCCCTTGCTCTTCCTTTCTCACCCTTTATTATAATTACATTTCTCTATTATTGGAGCAGTGACTTTATATGAAGAGGAAAGGGATGGTACTTATAGAGATTCTCATCTCCATAACTATATTTTTTATTGCTCTTTATCCTCTTTTAAATTTTAATAACAGATTATTATCTATTAACAACAGCATAACACTATTTGAAAGAGAAAATAAAAATTTCCTCGCATTAAAAACACAGCTAGAAAACTTAGATAACAGATATCTAAAAAAATTTATAGGATCTGAAACATTTAATAATAGAGATGGAAATATTACAAAGGAAAATATCTTTAAGGATATCATTTTTCCATATCCAGTATCTAACGTTACTATAACTATAGATATATCTCCAATTACCATCTCTTCCACAGTAAAAAAATATGACTATCTGTACATGAAAATTATGTATATGGTCAATAATAAAACTTTTATTTCATCTTCTCTTATATCAAATAAGGAGGAGATTTAAAGTGAATTACAACTACAAAGAGAAAGGATTTTCTTTAATAGAGATAATAATTTATATTACTTTAGCATCAATTTTTTCAACTGTACTGTTTTCAGTTATCAAAATAAATGAGAAAACTAACAGGCATCTCATAGCTCAAAGTAAAGCAGAAAAAAATGCCCGACGTATTTTAGAAATTATTGAAAACGCTATTAAATGCAGTGGAAGTACTGGAGAATATTATAAAGAGAAAAAATATGTTGATCACTCTTTTTTTATTGGAAACTTTGAAAAACTGATAACTATAGACTCATGTGCAGATTTATTTCATAGTAAAAGTAAAAAAGGCAATGTTTTACTTCTTGAAATGCCAAAAGTTGAAGGAGATAAAGCAGTTCAACATTTTATTGTTTTCCAATTCCGTTTCAGATTTCTTCTTGTCCATGAAGGAACAATTTCAGCAAAAAGATTTTATCTTGATAAAGAACACTCTATTTTGCACCCTGTTACAGGAAGTTTCACTGAAACAAAAAATGGCATTCTTATTAATTTTTCTGTAAACAATTTATGCAATAAACAACATATGGAGTTTAGAGGTTATGAAAATTACAAAAAATAGTTTAAACAATAAAGGGTACTTATTAATTGCTGTAAGTGTCACAATTATTTTAGTTCTTTCAACTTTTCTAATAAGTTATAGAATAATTATAAATAGACAGAAAAGATTATCATATTGTACCACTGCTCAAACTTACCAGGATAAACTGCAATTTCTTGACACTTTTTCAATAGATGAATTTTATAGAATAGATAAAAAAATTTCAGATGGAGTTTATAAAAATATAATTGATTATCTTGGAAGGAGCAGTGATGAAAAAAGAATATGGTTTAAAAATTCCAATGAGAGTACTGGAATTGAAAACTTTACTATTAATAAAATGAGATTTAATAACAGCATCTTCTACAAAAGAGAAAGAGATAAAAATATCTCATTTCTAAAAGAGATACGTATGCAATTATATCTTACCTTAAAACCTGTCAATTACCTTGATATAGAACTTATACAAAGGTTCAGAGTAAGCAACCTTGATAAGCCTATTATCATTACAGCTATAGTAAGACTTGAATACTTAAAAGGAGAAAGAAATCCCTATGAAATAAAAAATGAATATTTAAAAAAGATGGTGATTGCATTTGAAAATAACTGATTTTACTAAAAGAAAAGAAAATAACTTTTTTACACTTGAAGAGATTGAAAATGTGCAAAATAAAAACGGGGTATTGATACTGGATAGCTCATTTTTTATAATTCTTCCTATTACAATAGATATAATAGATGATCCAAGAGAAAGAGAAATGGAAGTTGATGATAAAATTGAAGAGGTTATTGAAGACTACTCTCCAATTGATTTTATCTCAAAAGAGATACATTTAAAGATAGAGGATGAGCAGGAAAAAATCCTTATAATTTTATTAGAACGTGGAAAAATTGAAAGTATAATAGCTCAACTTAAAGAGAAAGGTATTACACTTTCAGGAATTTATCCACTTTTTTTATTGGAATTTTTTAATAAAGAAGAAGAGGCAAAAACCTATATTGAAATCAATGAAGAGGGATTCAGATTATACTATTTTAAAGATGAAAGACTCAACAACTTTAACCAGGTTGAATTCAGTTTAGAAGATCTTATGGAAGATGATGAGTATTTACAGGATTATATTGAAGATAGTTATGTGTTTACATATAGTAATACAGATAAAGAGATATATTCTAATTTTTATTTTATTAATTTCAGAGACTGGCATAAATATAAACTCTTTTACAACAGGGATTTAGACTTCCTTCCACCTGCATACCAGGAGAGTTTGCACCTTAAAAGCAGAGTAAAAATATTAACTGCAGTTCTATCTGTTTTTATAATAATACAAAGTATTTCATCTTTATTATTGAACGTATACATATCAAATAAAAAGAATTATCTTCATACAATTGAAAACAGGATAGGAACACTGCAAGAAGCTGTTAATGTGGAAAAACTGAAAATAGTTGATATTGAAAAAAAGCTCTCTCTTTTAAATTTTGAAAACAAAGAGGGAAGTTTTAGTGGTTTAAAAATTTCAACTCTTCTTAAAAATATTATGGATTCTAAACATGCCATTACAATTGATTCTATTGAATTTACTGATAAAAAGATTTTGAAAATATCAGGGATTACATCAGATGAAGAGAATTTCTACGACTTTGAAAAAAATATTTTAACCTATAAAATCTTTAGAAAAATAAACCATGACTTTTTTACTTTAAATGACAACTCATTTAACTTTAAATTAGAAATCGAGGTGAATGATGAGACTTAATGGAATCAGTTTAACAAAATACAAAGCTCCGCTTATATATTCCCTCTTTCTAATTTTTTGGGGAATTAGCCTATATTTTCTGATAATTATAAAGATTATAGATATTTCTACTCTTAAAGATGATACTGAAAAAGCAAGATTCAAAAAGAAAAAAATGGAAAAATCCATCACAGTGCTGAAAAGAAACCTTAAAGAGCTGGAAGAGGAATATATAGAAAAAAAACAGGAACAAGTGGAAAATGCTAAGAGAAAAAAGATGAACAGCTTTGCAAACTTAGGGGAATTTGAGTCCTTTATCAGTGAGGAGATGGCAAATAATTATATAACCTTAATAACTATTGCAAGAGCTGAAAGTATAAAAGGCAGTGATAAGGTATATGTTCCATATGCTTTTAATGGAACATATAAAAATATTGAAAGCTTTATTGAAGAGCTAGAAAACAGTTCAAAAACAATAACCTTTTCAGACACTCCCTTTAAGCTGCAAAAGAAAGAAAACTGGATCTTCAATGGAAAACTTGCTACTAATATTCTAAACCAGCAAAGTGTTTGTGCAGTTCCTGAAGATAGCAAATTAACTTATAATAAGGTTTCAATAAAAAAAATTGCAGGAATCACTGTCTTTTTATTTAATAACAAAAAATATGCTATTTTAAAATTTGCAGATGGAACATCTAAATATCTATCAGAATCAGATAAAATCACCTGCAAAGGTGAAAAATACAGAATTAAAATCATCAATAACAACGTGTTTCTAGAAAAATAGTTCAAAAGGAGAAAGAGATGATAAAAAAATATCTTGTGCTTTTAATAATGATGGTTATTTGCTATAATAGTTATGGAAGAGTTAATAATGATAAGTTGCGAAGGCAGAATGTCACTTCAGAAATCAACTTTCAAAATCTTTCAATTGGAGATGCTTTTAGTGTTATAGCTAAAGATACAGGAGTAAATTTCATTCCTGACAGTGATGTTAAGGATATCCCTATGGATATCTCTTTTCCAGCAGGAGAAAACATGGAAACTCTTGTAAATACAATACTTGAAATCTATCATCTCAACGTCTCATCAATAGGTGAGATTTTTGTAGTCTCTAAAAGTACAAAATTGCCAGGAGATTACTCTATCTATGGGTCAGTTAATGACAGCATCTATAAGTCAGGTATTGATAATGTTAAAATTACACTGTCAAATAGCAATTATCCAGCTATTTACTCAGGATATGGTGGAAAATTTATATTTCCTGATGTAGATCCTGGGGTTTATATAATAAAATTTGAAAAAAAAGGATATATTACAAAAGGGGATATTATAAATACCAAGGATAAAATTACATCTCTTAAGGTTGCCCTTGAAAAAGATAATAGAATTGGAAGGTCTGAAAAAACTAAAATTACAGATTCTCACAATGCTATTACTGAAGACAGAGGAATAATTACTAAAAAAATTATTCTAAATAATGGTAATACTAAAGAGATAAAACATGTGGTAGAAGAAAATTTTGGAGACAGTATCACTATTTCATCTATTGAAAAGCAAAGTGTACTCATCCTTTCAGGTGAAAGAAAAATTGTAGATAATGCTCTTATGCTTATCAGTGAAATAGACAATAATATACAGCAGATACGGATTTCTTCTCAAATTCTTGATGTTTCTAATAATCTCTTTGAAAATCTTGGTGTCCAATGGGACTACAATAGAAACAATTCAAATATCCAAAATGGTGATAAGGGAGTACACAGCAAGGTTTTGAGTTCAGGAAAAATTGCTGGTATTAACACTATTTATGGATCTTCTCTCAATATAAAAAAACATTTCCACAGTGCAACAGATGTTTTAGATTTTCAAATAAATATGCTTGAAGCAACTCAGGACCTTATTGTCAGTGCCCGTCCTTCCATTCTTGTTACAAATGGACAGGAGGGAGAATTTAAAATTACTGAAGAGGTAATTGTTGGAGAAAAAAAGGATGAAAATACCAATAATGACAGAATTACCAGTACACCTATATTTAAAGAGGCTGGAATAATCTTAAAGGTAACTCCACATATTAAGGAGAATGGATATATTGTTTTAGATGTCCTTATTGAAGTAAGTAATTTTAAACTGAAGTATAAAAAAGACGACAGTGCAGATGTAGGTACTTTTAACTCTGAAGGTGGGTCTAAAATAGGTAGAAGTATAAAAACTACCATTAAGATGAAGGATGGACAGACTGTTTTAATTGGTGGGCTTAAACGGGCTACTATTCATAATGCCAACAGTAAAATTCCTTTTTTTGGTACTCTACCATTATTTGGCCATCTATTTAAAAATGAAAATATAGAGCATGAAATGAGTGATATCTATATCAGATTAAAACTTGATATAGTTGAAAATGAAGATACACCATTTGAAAACAATGAGATACATGAAAAAATAAATGATATTAAAGATAAAAGAATATTTTAAAATAAGAAAGAGGTCTAAATATGACAAATCAATTAAATCTGAAAACGATATTGGATAATTTTAAAAACATCACAATTGGGGTAGTGGGAGATTTAATGCTTGATGACTATATCATTGGAATAGTTGAAAGAATATCCCCTGAAGCTCCTGTTCCTGTAGTTACTGTAAAAGAGGAAAGATTCTCTCTTGGAGGAGCTGCTAACGTTGTAAATAACCTTAATGCTTTAGAAGCTAAAACAGTTTGTTTTGGAGTCATTGGAAGTGATACTAATGGTGATAGACTTTTAAAAGCATTTGATGAAAAAAATATTGACACTAAAGCTATTATAAGAACAAATGAGTTACCAACAATAGTTAAAAAAAGAGTACTTGCTGGAAATCAGCAACTTTTAAGAATAGATTGGGAAGATGCATCACCTATATCAAAAACTTTAGAAGATGCACTGCTTGAAAAATTTAAAGCAAATATTGATAAACTGGATGCTGTTATCCTATCTGACTATGATAAAGGAGTACTTACTCCAAGAGTTGCAAAAGAGATTGTAAAACTTTGCAGAGAAAAAAATATCATAGTAAATGTGGATCCTAAACCTAAAAATGCAATGAACTACTATGGTGCTACATCTATGACTCCTAATAAAAAAGAAGCTATGGAGTGTATGGGAGTTAAAACAAAGGATTTTGAAGCACTTGGTAAAGCACTTAAAGAAAAATTGAATCTTAATAACCTTCTTCTGACTAGAAGTGAAGAGGGAATGAGTTTATTTATGGATAGAGTAGTTAATATTCCTACATTTGCTCAAGAGGTATATGATGTTACTGGTGCTGGAGATACTGTAATATCTGTATATACCTTAGCTGGAGCTTCAGGAGTATCATGGCATGAAGCTGCTAAAATTGCAAATACAGCTGCTGGAGTAGTAGTTGGTAAAGTTGGAACTTCTACAGCAACAAAAGATGAAATACTTGAATTTTATGAAAAAATATATGATAGATGGGAAGTGTAATCATGATTAGAATTGGAAATGGTTATGATGTGCACAAACTTGTTGAAGGAAGAAAATTAGTATTAGGTGGTATAGAGATTCCTCATACTAAGGGAGTTTTAGGTCATTCTGATGGAGATGTTCTAATCCATGCTATAATGGATGCCATTCTTGGAGCTCTTGCTCTTGGAGATATTGGTCAACATTTTCCTGACAATGATATGCAGTATAAAAATATTGACAGTACAATTCTTTTAAGTAGAGTAAAAGAGTTAATAGATGAAAAAGAATATCAGATAGTAAATCTGGATTCAATAATTGTACTTCAAAAACCAAAAGTTAAACCTTATATTCAGTCAATGAGAGAAAGAATTTCAAATATCTTAAAAATTGATATTGATCAGGTCAGTGTAAAAGCTACAACAGAAGAGAAGCTTGGTTTTACTGGTGATGAATCAGGAGTAAAATCATACTGTGTAGTTTTACTTGAGAAAAAATAAAATCAGGGGTGAATCTTTGTATAAGATTCACTTTTTTTATGAAAATAGAAATAGAACATCAGGAGGTAACATGGAACTTTATTTTCAAATATTTTGCTATCTTTCTTTTCTCCTTATTTTAGGAACAGTAATCAGAGGAAGAGTAAAGATTTTTCAGAATCTTTTTATACCAGCATCTGTAATA
Source organism: Fusobacterium sp. DD2 (assembly GCF_018205345.1). NCBI lineage: Bacteria > Fusobacteriati > Fusobacteriota > Fusobacteriia > Fusobacteriales > Fusobacteriaceae > Fusobacterium > Fusobacterium sp. DD2. The sequence continues at coordinate 22,258 of NZ_JADRHM010000020.1, read as the reverse complement.
GGAGGATTTATTGGCCTTATAATAGGTCCTGAAATCCTGGGACAATATCTTTCAATCATTCCATCTATATGGTCAAAGGAGATTGGAAAAATCCCTGGAATACTTATTATTCCAGTAATTGCTTCTGTTCCCCTTGGAATGAATTTTAATCTTAAAAATAAAAAACAGGGGATTAAAAATATACTGAATACCACTCTTATTTTATATATTGTTACTTTTATACAGCTTGCACTTGGATTTGTGATAAATTTTATCTTTACAAAACTTTTAAATATACCTCTTTATCCAACTTTTGGTGCAGAACTTAATACTGGATTTGCAGGAGGACATGGAACTGCCGGTCTCATTGGTAGAGTTCTTCAGGATATGAAGCTCAATTACTGGGCTATCTCACAGGGAATAGCTACTACTGTGGCTACCTTTGGTCTTATTGGCGGTATTATTATAGGAGTATTCCTAATTAACCACAATTGTAAAAAAGGAAATACCTCTCTTCTTAAAAATCCTAAAAATATACCTGTAGAGATGAGAAAAGGATTTATTAAAGATACAGATAAACAGCCAATTTTTGGTCATGAAACAACAGTTTCTTCATCTGTTGATGTTCTTGCATTTCATGTAGCTATAATTTTTTCAGTGTGCGGAATCTCATATATCATACTTGGCATTATAAAAAAATTACGTATTCCACTTCTTTCATCTCTTTCTGTTTGGGCATTTTCAATGATTGTGATGTTCTTTGTATGGAATTTTATGAAAAGAAAAAAATTACAATGGATAATTGATACAAAAATAAAAGGAAAGATTTCAGCTCTATTTACTGAATTTGCTGTTGTAAGTGCAATTACCGCTCTGCCATTAAAAGCGGTATTTACCTATATTTTTCCACTTCTTACTATGATTATTACAGGTTTTATTGTAACATGGTGGATAATTGATACCCTTTGCAAAAAATACTTTAAAAATAACTATCCTTTTGAAAGAGCTATATCAATGATGGGAACAAGTTTTGGAGTATTTTTTACTGGAATGCTTCTTTTAAGAATCTGTGACCCTGAGTTTAAACTCCCTGTACTTGGAGATTATTCTTTGGGATTTTCACTTACTGCACTTATTGGGCCTCTACTTATTTTAAGTTCCATAAATCTTGGTCTTAAGTATGATCCATTAACCCCAGTACTTCTTTTTATTTTTTTAACTATAATATCTTTATTTTTACTTAGATATATTAACCAAAAAAAAGTGTGAGGAGATTAACTCTCCTCACTTTTTTAGTATGATAAATTTATGGCATTATTCTTTCCCTAAAAATTTAATAAACTTTATGTTTATTCTTTACAACTATTTTTCCATTCTTATAAACATCTTTTACATGATTTATTCCAAAGTTATAGAAAATATAGTTTAAATTATCTGTATCATAAACTACAAAGTCTGCCTTTTTACCTTTTTCCAAGCTTCCAATAGTAGTTTCTTTTGTCAGTGCTCTTGCACCATTTAGTGTAGTTCCCTTAAATATCTCTGCTGGTGTCATTTTAAGTTGTGAAGAACATATCTGCATAACCAACTGCATATTTTCTGTTGGACATGATCCAGGGTTATAGTCACTTGATATGGCTACATTAACCCCTTCATTTATCATTTTTCTCACTGGAGCGTAATTTTTTCCAAGGTTAAATGATGTTGCAGGTAGAATATTAGCTATAACGTTGTTTTTCTTTAATTCTTTTATTCCTTCATCACTTACTGCCATTAAGTGTTCAGCAGATACTGCATGCATCTCTCCAGCAAGCTCTGCTCCACCTAATGAAACTATTTCATCAGCATGTATTTTTAATTTATACCCCTCTTTTTTTGCTTCTGTAAGTATCTTTCTGCTCTCATCTACTGAGAATACTTCATCTTCACAGAAAATATCACAGAACTCTGCCAGATTTCTTTTCTTGATTTCTGGTAACATTTTTATAATCTCATCTATGTACTCATGTGGTTTATCCTTATACTCTTCTGGAACTGCATGTGCTCCCATAAATGTTGATACCACATCAATTGGATGTTTTGCATTTAGTTCCTGGTTTACTTCAAGTTGTTTTATCTCCTGATCAAGAGTAAGCCCGTACCCACTTTTTGATTCAACTGTGGTAACACCGAAACATAGCATTCTATCCAATGTGTCCATAGCTTTTTTAACAAGTTCTTCCTTAGTAGCCTTTCTGGTAGCTCTTACTGTACTTAGTATTCCACCACCATTTCTTAAGATTTCCAGGTATGGAACCCCCTTTATTTTTAAAGGGAGTTCATTCTCTCTAGACCCATAAAACACCAAATGAGTATGAGAATCTACTATACCAGGAGTGACTACTTTTCCTTGTGCATCAACCAGATTGGTGCTGGCATCAACTAGGTCTTTAGGAAATTCCCCAGCACCAACTTGTAGCACTTTATCATCTTTAACTGCCAGATAGGCATTATCAATGATCTCAATATTCTCCATGTTAGTCATATCTTGAGTTTTTTCTATCTCTCTTGATGTAACTAAACTACCGATATTATATACGATTAAATCAGCTTTCATCAAATCACCTATTTTATTTTTTCGTCAATAACTTTTTTAATTAACTCATCATCTGCAATGTATGGTAATGTGATGTGGTCAGTTCCTTTATTGTTTTTGTTGTATTCAATAACTGTTTCTATTGAATGAGGATTTCTAGCCCAAGCTCTTCTAGCAACTCCACCCATAACGTCCCAAGGCATTGCTTGCATTAAGATTTCATCAACTCTGTGGCTTCCATCAAGAACCATTCCAAATCCACCATTTACAGATTTACTAATTCCAACTCCTCCACCATTGTGAAGTGCAATCATAGTCATTCCTCTTGCAGCGTTTCCTGCGAAACATTGAGTTGCCATATCTGCCATTATGTTACTTCCGTCTTTAATATTTGAAGTTTCTCTGAATGGAGAGTCTGTACCAGATACGTCGTGGTGGTCTCTTCCAAGCATTACTGGTCCGATTTCTCCGTTTCTTACCATTTCATTAAATTTAAGAGCTATATTTGTTCTACTCATAGCATCTTGATAGAAGATTCTAGCTTGTGTACCAACAACAAGTCCATTTTTGTCAGCGTCTTTTATCCACATGTAGTTGTCTCTATCTTGATATCTTCTAGTTGGATCAACTAATTCAAGTGCAGCTTTGTCAGTTTTTAGAAGGTCTTCTTTTTTACCTGATAAGCATACCCATCTGAATGGTCCATATCCATAGTCAAATAATTCAGGTCCTAATATATCTTCAACATATGAAGGGAATATAAATCCACCTTTATCGTCTCTACCATTTTTAGAAATTTCTTTTACACCAATATCATATATAGCTTTTAAGAAGCTGTTTCCATAGTCAAAGAAGTAAACTCCTTTAGAAGTTAATTTCTTAATTACTTCATAGTGTCTTCTTAAAGTTTTATCTACAAGTTCATTAAATGTTTTTCTATCTTCAGCAAGTAATCTTGTTCTTTCTTCGAAAGAGATTCCTACTGGACAATATCCACCGTCATATACAGCATGACAAGAAGTTTGGTCAGATAGTAAGTCAATATGTTCATTGTGTTCTACTGCATATTCTAGTAAGTCAACGATATTACCATGGAAAGCTATTGCATATGGAGTTTTTGATGCAATTTTTTCTTTAGCTAATGCAAATGCTTCTTCTGGAGTTCTAGCTATTTTGTTGATCCATCCTTGTTCTAATCTTGTATTGATTCTTGAGATATCAACTTCTGCAACTATTCCAACACCATTTGCGATAACTGTTGCTTTACCTTGAGCACCACTCATTCCTCCAAGTCCTGAAGTAACGAATAATTTTCCAGTTAAGTCTCCATCTTTTGGTACACCGCAGAATAATCTAGCAGCATTTAATATTGTAGAGTAAGTACCATGTACGATTCCTTGTGGTCCGATGTACATCCATCCACCTGCAGTCATTTGTCCATAGTTAGCTACTCCTATTGCAGCAGCTCTTGCCCAGTTGTCATAGTCATCAAAAGCTCCAACCATTAAAGCATTTGTTATTATTGCTCTTGGTGCTTCTGGTTTTGATCTGAATAATCCTGTTGGGTGTCCTGATGCTACTACTAGAGTTTGGTCTTGAGTCATGTTTTCAAGATATTTCTTTATTAATCTATATTGCATCCAGTTTTGACAAACTTGTCCAGTTTCTCCATAAGTTACTAATTCATATGGATATAGTGCAATATCAAAGTCAAGGTTATTATCAATCATTACTTGCATTGCTTTTGCTTCAACGCATTTTCCTTTGTATTCATCTATTGGTTTACCGTAAATTCTTCCTTCAGGTCTAAATCTGTATCCGTAAATTCTTCCGTGTTCCATTAATTCATCTAAAAATTCAGGTGCTAATTGTTCGTGGAATTCTTTAGGAATATATCTTAATGCATTTTTAAGTGCTAATTCTATTTCATCTTTTTCTAGGTGTACAACTCTTTTTGGAGCTCTTCTTAATTTTGGGTCCATCTTTGGTATTACTGGTGGTATATCTTCTTTTGTTAATTTAATTGTCATAGCTTCGAATATATCTTTGTTATTATTCATATGTCTTCCTCCTAATTTTTTCACTTTTTATTATTAATTTTAATTAAATACTATTTTAATTTTCCTAATTCTTTTTCAACAGCTTCAACTATTTTGTTGCTCTTAATTAGTTCTTCAACAGCATTGATATCTATGTGCATTACTCTATCTTTATCATAGTAAGAAACTACTTTTCTTATTTCTTCATAAGCTTTTTTAGTTCCGTTTCCTAATTTGTCAGCATTTTCTCTTAAGTCAACACCTTGACAAGCTGATAGAAGTTCCATAGCTATTACATTTCTTGCGTTCTTTAAGATTTCTCCAGCTTTTCTTGCAGCTATTGTACCCATTGATACGTGGTCTTCTTGGTTAGCTGAAGATGGGATTGAGTCAACTGATGCTGGATGTGCAAGTACTTTATTTTCTGATACAAGTGATGCAGCACTGTATTGAACGATCATGAATCCTGAGTTTACTCCACCTTTTTTAACTAGGAATGCTGGTAATCCATTATTTAATGCTGGGTTAACTAATCTTTCAATTCTTCTTTCAGATACGTTAGCCATTTCAGAGATTGCAATTCCTAAGAAGTCAAATGGAAGTGCCATAGGTTGTCCGTGGAAATTTCCTCCTGATATAACTTGGTCAGTTTCACAGAAGATAATTGGGTTATCTGTAACTGCTTCCATTTCAGTTTCAACTTTATTTTTTACATATTCTAACGCATCTTTACTTGCTCCGTGGATTTGAGGTATACATCTTAATGTATATGGATCTTGAGTACGAACCTCTCCTTGTTTTGTTGTATTTTTACTATTTTCTAATATTTTTCTGTAGTTTTCAGCTGTATCTATTTGTCCTTTGTGTCCTCTTACTTCGTGGATTTTTGGATCAAATGCACAAGTTATTCCATTTTGAGTTTCAAGAGTTAAAGCTCCAGCAATATCTAAGTGTTTCATTAAGTTAATTGCGTCGTAAGTTACGTGAGCTCCTATTGAAGTCATAACTTGAGTTCCGTTTATAAGTGCAAGACCTTCTTTAGAAGATAAATTATCTAATATTTTTACTCCTGCTCTTTCCATTGCAACTTTACCATCTAAAAGTTCTCCATTATAGAAAGCTTTTCCCATACCTAACATTACAAGTACCATGTGAGCTAGTGGAGCTAAGTCTCCAGATGCTCCTAATGAACCTTTTTCTGGAATGAATGGTGTTACCCCTTTGTTTAACATTTCTACTAATGTTTCTAGTACTACTCTTCTAACTCCTGAGTGTCCTTTAGTCATGTTGATAAGTCTAAGTAGCATAATTCCTCTAGCAGCATCTAGTGCTATTGGGTTTCCTACACCACATGAGTGGCTCATTATAAGGTTTCTTTGTAATGCGCTTGTTTCTTCTTCAGAAATAACAGTATCAGAGAATTTACCAAAACCTGTTGTTATTCCGTAAGATACTCTTTTTTCTTTAACATATCTGTCTACAAGAGCTCTTGCTTCATCAACTTTTTTGTACGCTTCTGGTGAAATTTCTACCTTGTACCCGTTTCTTGTTACATTGATTAAATCTTCCAATCTTATTTTTTTTGCTCCAATTACTAATTTGTTCATTTTAATAGTCCCTCCTAGTATATTTTAAATTAAAATATTAAACTTCCTATAAATCCAGCTATAAATAGTGGCACACAGAAATGTGTAAATGTTGCTATACAAGTATCTCTTATGTGATCATGTTGACCGTCTACACTAAGTCCTGATGTTGGTCCTAATGTTGAGTCTGAAGCTGGTGACCCTGCATCTCCAATTATTGAAGCTGCTGTTATAAGTATTACCATTGCTGGTACTGAATAACCTAATTTTAAAGCAAGCGGAACATATATTGTTGCAAGTATTGGTACTGTTCCAAATGATGTTCCAATTCCTATTGTTATAAAAAGTCCTACTACTAGCATTATCAGTGAAGTAACTGCCCGACTTCCTCCACTTAGATTGATTACTCCGTTAACAAGACTCTCTATAGCTCCTGTTTCTCTTATAACTCTTCCATATCCAGCTGCTATTAGCATTATGAAAGCAATTACTCCCATTATAAGGAAACCATCATTTAACATTTGATCTAATTCTTTCCATTTAACAACTCTGAATATTACTAAAACTCCTAAAGCAGAAATTGCCCCTAAAGGAAGTGAACCCGTTGTAAGTTGTATTCCAAATGCAACTACTGCAGCTCCTAATGTAATCCAGTGCTGTTTTTCCATTTTATCACACTGTACATCTTTTATCCCTTTTAATGGAAGATCTTCATAGTTCCTATCTTTTCTATAAGATATAAATATTGCTGTTAGAAGACCTATCACCATGGCAACCCCTAAAAGCCAAGTTGATCTCCATACATGTCCAAGTTCTATAATATATCCATTTGCTGAAATTTGATCTTTCACTATTGTATGAAAGATAAGCCCAAATCCTACTGGTAAAACAACGTATGGTGTTTTTAATCCAAATGTTAAACAGCAGGCCATTGCTCTTCTATCCATCTTTAATGAGTTCATAAGTTTTAGTAAAGGTGGTATTAAGATAGGTATAAAAGCAATATGTACTGGGATCAAGTTTTGTGAACAACATGCTAGTGCTGCAATTATTAGAAGTAGATAAACTTTTTTATCTCCAACCAACTTTGCAATCCTATTTGATACAATACTAGCAATTCCAGTACTGTTAATTGCTACTGCTAATGTTCCTAGCAAAATATAGCTAAGTGCTGTTTCAGCATTTCCGCCCATACCAGAGATCAATACCTTCATGGTGTGACATACTCCCATATTAGCAGATACCCCAGCAACTATCGCCGCAATTAACATTGAAAAAATAACATTCAACTTACACAAACATAAAACAATCATTACTACTACTGATATGATTACAGGATTAAATATCATGCACTCTTCTTCCTCCCGAGTTTGCAAAAATTTTTGCGCGTTGTATTATTAAAATCATTTTAATAATTAGATTAAAACATGTTTTTATAAATATGTCTAATATATTAAATATATAACTCAATTCATTTTATTAATAAATTGTATTTTTATTGACTTGTTTATACTATAAAAGAACAATTATTGAATTATTTTTTGTTTTATTATATAATTATAGAGAATCTATCCTGGTTACATAATAATAGATTACAAAATGAAAAAGGGAGAATGGGTATGTATCAGAAAATCATTAAAGAGAACAATGAGAATAAGATATTTCAGTATCTTTTTAAGTCAAAACAAGACTTTGTTATTAACGATATCGCAACTGCCTTGGACATCAGTTTTCCAACTGTTAAAAGAGTAGTAAATATACTTCTCAAAAAGAATGTCATCTATGAAAAAAATAAAATAGGTGATGGAGTTGGACGGAAAGCTACAGAATATGGGTTTAATCGGGATTTCTGCTATTCTATTGGAATTAAAATAAACCAGGATTCTTTACATTTTATTTTAATTAATGGATGCTGTGAAATCCAAAAACAACACTCCTACTATCTCACTTTAAGCCTGGCAAATATAGTAGAAATGATTATAAAGTCTACTTTTGATTTTGTTGAGGGATTAAGTGCAGAGGAGCAAAAACATCTTGTTGGAGTGGGTATTGCTACAAGAGGAATAGTTAATCATGAAAATAACTTTGTTGAATTTTCAAGCACAACATCATTTCCTCTAAAAGCATTAGATATTATAGGAGAAAAATTAGGTGTTCCTGTACTTATAGAAAATGAGAGCAACCTTGCAGTAGTTGCTGAAGCTATGCTAGGTCACGGACAGCAACTAAATCATTTTGTCTGCCTTACTGTTTCAGATACTATAAGTTGCAGTACATTTCAAAAAGAACAAAATGACAGTTTCTCCTTTAAGGCTGGAAGAATACATCATATGAACATCAATCCTGATGGAAATCTCTGTGAATGTGGTTCACAAGGATGTTTAGGTGCCTATATTTCTAATCGTGCACTTATTTATGAATTTCAAAAATTCTTTCCTGAAATTGAAACCTTCAGTGATATCTTCTCTGAAAAATATCTGAAAACACATTTTGGTCAGCTTCTTTTGGATAACTACATAAAGCATATGGCTGTAGGAATTAAAAATCTTATCTTCTTTTCAAACCCTGAAAAATTGATAATCACTGGAGATATATGCAGATATAAAGACCTTGTAAAATCTAAACTTTTAAAAACAATTTATGTACCAAATCATATATTTTACCGTGGTGAAGATACAATAGTTTTTTCACAATTTGACGAAAAAACTGGCATTATTGGGGCTGCTATTTTCCCAATTGTAGATTCACTTTTCTAGATATTAATTTTATTATTCTGAATTATTAAAGTGGTTTTAATAATTTAAATATTAATTCCTAAAATGGAAAAAATAGCTGTTTTTTTATATCAAAAAATGATAAAAACTCTCAGAACCTCAAATAAAATGTGGTTTCAAAGAGTTTTTATTTTTTGTTTATATTTGTATCTTTTGTATTAAAATAGTCTTTTTTTTTACAAAAATGGCTATTTTTTTTTATTTAAATTGACAATAATAAAATATTTTTATACAATGTAAGACAATACAAAAATATATAGAATATCAGGAGGAAATTATGTTTAAAAAGAAAGATGTTATCATCACCGGTTTTGCACTTTTTGCTATGCTTTTCGGAGCAGGAAACTTAATATTCCCACCTCTTGTTGGATTTGCCAATGGAGACAGGTGGGCTACTGGAATCATCGCTTTCATTTTAACTGGAGTTGGATTTCCTCTCATAGCAATTTTTACTTCAGCATTTGCGGGAAAGAATCTGGACAGTTTTGCTATTAGGGTATCCCCAATCTTCAGTAAGGTATTCAATGTTGTTTTAATACTATCTATTGGGCCTCTATTAGCGCTCCCAAGAACTGGAGCAGTTGCTTTTGAACTGATTTTTGATAAAAATAGCCCTAGCTATATGATGGAAAAAATAATATTTATATTTGCTTTCTTTGGAATTGCACTTTTATTCTCATTGAAACCAAGTAAAGTTATAGATAGAGTTGGAGCAATTCTTACTCCTACACTTTTAGTAGTTTTAGCTATTATAATTTTAAAAGGGGTATTTACACCACTTGGAACTGGTATTAATCTTAATGTACCCACTCCTTTTAAGCAAGGATTTATAGATGGATATCAAACTATGGATACACTTGCTGCAATAGTATTTTCTGAAATAATTCTAAAATCTATCAGAAAAGATAAAGAGCTATCTCAAAAACAGGAAATCTCTTTCCTTATTCAGACAAGTATTATAGCTCTTGGAGGACTTGCTCTTGTATATGGTGGACTTGGATATATAGGTTCTACTGTATCTGGAATACTTCCAGCAGGGATTGATAAAGTTGGTATTTTAGTTTCATCAGTTGACATGCTTTTAGGAAATGCAGGAAAGATAATTTTAGCTATCTGTGTTACTGGAGCTTGTATCACTACAGCTATTGGACTTATTGCTACAGTTGCAGATTATTTCAGCAATCTTTTAAAGGTTTCTTATCAAGTTTTAGCAATTATTACAACAGTTATAAGTATAATATTTGCAATGTTTGGTGTAGATATTATTGTAAAAATATCTGTACCTATCTTAGTATTCTTATATCCAATTGCAATAGCTTTAATCTTCTTAAACCTTATGAAGAATGCAATTAAAAATGACAATGTATTTGTAGGAACTGTTATTGGTACAGGAATTGTAAGTTCTTTTGAAGCCTTTCAAGCTATGGGATTCAATATAGATGCAGTTCAAAATGTATACCTTGCACTTCCATTCCAAGATCTTGGACTTGCATGGGTTGTTCCTGCTATTATTGGTGGAATAATATTTAAATTTATTCCTTGTAAAAAAAATAATTAACCTTAAATTTAAACTGAGGGTGTTGTAAATCAGTAAATAATAAAATTCACTCTGGTATCAATAGTTTCTATTTATTTTGCTCACAGAAAGAAAATCCGAAACTCACTACGTTCAAACAGTCGGATTTTCAGTATTCTGTTTCACTGCATAAATTACAAAACTATTTCTAATATCGCGAATTTTATTTTTACATTTTTAAAAATACAACACCCTCATTTTTTATCTATTTTTTTATTATTTTTTCCTGATACTTCTTTGAGATATCCATCATATCCTGAATAAACTCCCTGTAATACTCTTTATACTCATTGTTTTCAATAAGTTTAAGATTCTTTTCTATGACCTCTTTTTCCCTTGCAGTATCCAGTACCTTCATCCCATTTTCCATTTTATATGCTATTACATCCTCTACACATCTCATTCTCTCTTCAAAAAGATGTGCCATCTCTTTATCTATTCTATTGATATTTTTTCTAGCCTCTTCAAGTTTATTCATAGCTCCTCCTTTTTCTCAAATTATAACACTTTTAATTAATTAAAAAAAGTTGTAGAATATATAGTAATAAAAAATAAAGGAGGTTGTATAGATAAATATTTTCACATATTTATCATACAAGAGAGTTATGGATATAAAAATCTACCCTTCAACACCTCAGGGAGAGGTTGTCATTCCCCCATCAAAAAGCATGGCACATAGAGCAATAATCTGTGCATCCCTAGCTGATGGAATAAGTAAAATATCAAATATTGCCTATTCAAAAGATATAATTGCAACTATTGAAGGTATGAAAAAACTGGGAGCTAAAATTGAAGAAAATGGTGATACTCTCACTATTCAAGGGATAAAGGATTTTACAAATATAAAAGATAGGGTTATAGATTGTAATGAATCTGGTTCTACACTTAGATTTTTCATTCCTATTTTTTCACTTACTGGAGAAAACATAAGATTTCAAGGAAGAAACAGACTTCTTCAAAGACCACAAAAAATATACGAAACAATTTTTAAAGAACAAAATTTAAGATATCTTCATAGAGATGACGCAATAGAAATCTGTGGAAAACTATCAAGTGATACCTATGAAATAGATGGGAATGTAAGTTCTCAATTTATAAGTGGTCTACTTTTTACACTTCCACTTTTAGACGGAGATTCAACAATTAAAATAAACCCACCTTTTGAATCTAAATCCTATGTAAATCTCACAATAGAGATGTTAAAGGAGTTTGGAGTAATAGCCAAATTTAGAGATGAATTGACAATATATATTCCTGGAAACCAGAAATATCAACCTTGTAACCACAAGGTTGAAGGAGATTTTTCTCAGCTTGGTTTTTTTGCAGTATTAGGAAGTATAAATGGCCCTCTTGAGTGCCGTGGACTTCGTAAATCTTCATCTCAGGGAGACAAGCAGATTATAGATATAATAAAATCTGCAGGTGGTATTGTGGAAGAGCTTTCAGATGGCTATAGATTTTTACCAGCACCACTTAAGGGAACAGAGATAAACCTTGAAGATTGTCCTGATCTGGGTCCTATTTTAATGGTTATGGGAATGTTTTCTTCTGGGAAAACACATATTTACAATGCCAAACGTTTAAGATACAAAGAGAGCGATAGAATTGAAGCTATGGAAAGTGAACTGAAAAAGCTTGGAGTTGATATAAAAAGCGATGAAGACGACATCTATATCAGTGGCAATGGGGAATATACATCTATGGCCCCTTTATTTAACCATCTTGACCATAGAATAGTAATGAGTCTGTCAGTAGCTGCTACAAAGCTCAAAACCCCTACAGTAATAACTGAGGCCCATGTAATAGAAAAGTCGTATCCAGACTTTTTCAAAGATTTAATGAGTCTTGGAGTAAAACTGGAACATATATAAAGAAAAAAAGGCTGTTGCAAATTTATAAAAATTAAAATTCTCGATATTAGAAATAGTTTCGTAATTTATGCAGCGAAACAGAATACTTAAAATTCGACTGTCTGAACGCAGTGAGTTTCGGATTTTCTTTCTGTAAGCAATATAAATAGAAACTATTAAACCCGGAGAGAATTTTATTTTTATACTTTTAGAAATGCAACAGCCTCTTTCTATTATTTCAATTTCCAGATATTTTTATTATATTCAGCTATAGTTCTGTCTGATGAGAAGAAACCAGCTTTTGAAATATTTATAAGTGATTTCTTAAGCCATTTTTCTCTATTTTCATAATCAGCAAACATCTTATCTTTAACTTTAATATAGTTTTCAATATCCAGTAAAGTCATAAACCAGTCTTTTTCAACCAGCTCTTTTTTAAGTCTTTCAAGATTTTCTTTATGTCCGATAGCTTTTAATTCTTTACCTGTTATAAAATCTACAAGTTCTTTTATTTGAGGTTTCTTATAGTAATCTTTAGCTACATAATCTCCCTTTTCATAGTGAGCAATTACCTCATCACTACTTTCTCCGAAGATATAGATATTTTCTCTTCCTACAAGGTCAGCTATTTCAAGGTTTGCACCATCTAATGTTCCAAGAGTCAATGCACCATTTAGCATAAATTTCATATTTCCAGTTCCTGATGCCTCTTTACTTGCAAGAGATATCTGCTCAGAAATATCACATGCTGGAATAAGTTTTTCAGCCTTTGTTACATTGTAGTTTTCAACCATAACTATCTTCATATACTTGCTTGCAACTTCATCACTGTTTACAAGCTCCTGTAAAGCTAAGATTAAATGGATTATGTCCTTTGCAATTACATATGCTGGAGCTGCTTTTGCTCCAAATATAAATGTGATAGGTCTTGCTGGATAATTTCCTTTTTTGATTTCAAGATATTTATAAATCATATATAGAGCATTCATCTGTTGACGTTTGTACTCATGAAGTCTTTTGATCTGAATATCAAACACTGAATTTTCATCAATATCCACATTCTGTCTATCTTTTAAGAACCTTTTAAGCTCTATTTTCTTTATCTTTTTAATATTTTCAAGCTCTGCTAAAACTTTTTTATCCTCTGTAAATTTAGAAAGTTTTTCAAGCTCCATGGCATTTTTCTTAAATCCATCTCCAATAAGTGATGTGATAAATGATGTAAGCTCATGGTTACAATGCATTAGCCATCTTCTAAATGTTATTCCATTAGTTTTGTTATTAAATTTTTCAGGATAGATATTGTAAAAATGTTTCAATTCACTATTTTTTAGAATCTCAGTATGAAGAGCTGCCACTCCATTTGTACTGTATCCAAAGTGAATGTCAATGTGAGCCATATGTACATTGTCATTTTTATCAATTATCTGAACTTTTTCATCTGTATATTTTTCACTTATAACAGCATTTAATGCTTCAATTATAGGGATAAGTTGAGGTACAACTTCACGTAAATACTCAATTGGCCACTTTTCAAGTGCTTCAGCAAGAATTGTATGATTTGTATAAGCACAAGTTTTAGTTACTATTTTAATAGCCTCACTTAAGTGAATTCCCTCTTTCATCATAAGTCTTATAAGTTCAGGAATTATCATAGTTGGGTGTGTATCATTTATCTGAATTGCAACATATTTATCAAGGTCTCTTATATCAAGTCCTCTTGACTTTATATCTTTTAAAATATATTGTGCTCCATTGCTTACCATGAAGTACTGCTGATATATTCTTAGTAGATGTCCTGCTTTATCACTGTCATCTGGATATAGGAAAAGTGTTAAGTTTTTCATTATATCCTCTTTATCAAATTTTATTCCAGATTTGACAATGCTCTCATCTACACTTTCAATATCAAATAGGTGAAGCTTATTTACTCCATTTTCGTAACCTATAATATCAATATCATAAAGTTTAGATTTAACTTTAAACTTACCAAATTCTACATCAAATCCAATTCCTGTATCACATAGCCAACTCTCTTTTTCAATCCATGGATTTTTTTCCTCTTTTTGAAGGTTGTCATCTAAAACCTGCTTGAAAAGTCCATAGTGATAATTAAGTCCTATTCCATCTCCAGGTAATCCTAAAGTTGCTATAGAATCAAGAAAACATGCTGCAAGTCTTCCAAGTCCTCCATTTCCAAGAGATGGTTCTGGTTCCATATCCTCAATTTCAGATATTGATTTTCCATTTTTTTCAAGATATTTAGCCACTTCATCAAATATACCAAGGTTAATAAGGTTATTTGAAAGAAGCTTCCCTATTAAAAACTCTGCAGATACATAGTATACTTTTCTCTCTCCTGCAATTGTTTTCTTTTCCTTTGCAAGCTCTTTAACCATCTGTAGAAGACCATAATAAATCTCTTTATCTGAACACTCTTTAACAGTTTTTCCATATTTTTCAGCTAGAATATTTTCAAGTAGTTTCATTTCTCCTCCTAAACTCTCTTATAAAGCTCTGTTATTTCATAGATTTTTTCTGCAAGTTCTCTGGTATCTGCACCTTTTTTCATTCTCCAGCACCAGTTTCCTCCAAGAGTTGAAGGTTTGTTCATTCTTGCTTCATTTCCCAATCCTAAGTAATCCTGCATTTGAATAATAGCAGTATCACTTACAGTTCCCATAGTTCTCTTTATAAGTTTCCATACAGTTTCTTTTTTATCTTCACAATCTATATCAAGATATTCTCTCATATACTGAATATCCTCTTCTTTTGCACTTCCAAGCCATCCAACAGCAGTATCATTATCGTGAGTTCCTATATATGCAACACTGTTAGGTGTGTAGCTATGTGGAAGATAATCTCCTCCATCTCTTGAATCAAATCCAAATTGAAGAAGTTTCATTCCAGGATATCCGCTCTCTTTAAGCATTGAGATAACATCCTCTGTTAAAAATCCAAGGTCTTCAGCAATAATATTTTGATGACCTAATGCCTCTTTAACTTTTTTGAAAAGTTCAATTCCAGGTCCTTTTTTCCATTCACCATTGATAGCAGTAGTCTCCCCAGCAGGTATCGAATAGTATCCAGCAAATCCTCTAAAATGGTCAACTCTTACTACATCATAAAGTCTTGCTGCTCCTTCAAGTCTTCCTATCCACCATCTATATCCTGTTTCTTTCATATATTCCCAGTTATATAGTGGATTTCCCCACAATTGTCCTGTTGGTGAAAAAGCATCTGGTGGACAACCTGCAACTGAAGTCATCTTTAGATTTTCATCAAGTTGAAAATACTCAGGATTTTTCCATACATCAGCACTGTCATATGCTACATAGATTGGTATATCTCCAATTATTTTTATCCCATTTTCTCCAGCATATTTTTTCAGTTTTCCCCATTGCTCATAAAATTTAAACTGAACAAATTTCCAAAACTCTATCTTTTTTTCATTAAGTTTTCTAAAATTTTCCAAAGCTTCTGGATCTTTTTTTCTATATTTCTCATCCCAGTTATCCCAAGAAAGATCTCCATTGTCTTTCTTTAGAGCCATGAAAAGAGCGTAGTCATCAAGCCAGTTTTTTTCTTTTTCTAGAAACTCTAGGTACTCTGAATTTACTTTAAATCTCTCAAAAGCCTTACCTAATACTCCATATCTTACCTGATACATAAGTTCGTAATCTATTGAAGTATCACTTTCTCCCCAGCAGATTGCCTCATATTCATCTTTTTCAAGTATCCCTTCCTGATTTAATATATCAAGATCTATAAAGTAAGGATTTCCTGCATCTATTGAAAATGATTGATATGGAGAATCTCCATAACTTGTCTGCCCTAAAGGAAGTATCTGCCAGTATTTTTGCCCAGCTGCTTTTAAAAAATCTACAAATCTATAAGCTTCCTCTCCAAATGTTCCTATCCCATGTTTTCCTGGTAGAGAAGATATATGCATCAATATTCCGCTACCTCTATTTGTTTTCATTCCCATATTTACTCCTGTTATCTTATTATCTCTACACCAAAATGGTCTGAAATTATCTCTCCATTTTTTCCATTAAATACTACATTTGATTTTGCTATCTCTTGATTTTTATTAGTAAAAATAAAATCTATTCTCATACTTGTTATATCTTTATGATCTTTCCATCCATCAATAAGCCCTGCAACTGTTATTCCATCATCTTTTTCCCTTGCAAGAGTGTAAGTATCTAACCATCCTTCTTTTAAAATATAGTCATATCCCTCATCTCTTACATCTGCAGGATTATTAAAGTCTCCCATTAAAAATATCTCTTCATCTTCAGCTACTATATTTTTCAGCTGTGACTTTAGTTTTTCAAATTGATAGTTAAATTTTTCACTTTCATCTTTCCACCAACCCAAGTGTACAGAGAAAAACCATTTTTTCTTATTTTCTATTTCACATTTTATCCCAATTACTTTTCTTACTTTCCAGTTGAAATAATCATCACTCTGTGTAATATAAAACTCTTTAACATCTATTGGTCTATATTTTGATATTATTCCAATCCCTTCATCATAAATGTCATAACCTACTTTTATAGGAGTCCATACCCAATAGTAATTTTTTCCTTTTAATTTCAACCCATTGACCACTCTTAAAATGTGATTATCCTCTTTAATTTTTACATTTTCATTAGCTCCAATAAAGTAATTATCAGCAGTTACTTTTTCAGCACTTATACTCTGATTTACCTCTTGCAGGGATATCACATCATAATCATTTCTATCTACCCATTCTATAAAATAAGCCAATTTCTTCTCATAATCTTTTTCTACAAGACTATGGGTATTTAAAGTAAGTAATTTCATTTTACCTTCCTATCTTCCTAAAATATCCAGGATATCGCTTTTCAAAACATCAGCCTTTGGACCATAAATAGCCTGAATTCCACTATCTTTTTTAACAAGTCCCAAAGCTCCCTCTTTTTTCCAAGCATCTAAATCTGCAACTTTATTAATATCTTTTACAGTTACACGAAGTCTTGTCATGCAGGCATCTATATCTTTAATATTATCTTTTCCACCTAAAAGAGCAATTATTCTATCTCCCTGTGTATTTCCAGGTGCTTTATTATCTGCACTTTGCTTTTCTTCATCTTTTCCATCATCCATATAGTTTCCATTTCTTCCTACTGTTGCATAGTTAAATTTACCAATCATATAGTAAGCTACGAAATATCCAACTATTCCAAATATCAATGTGATTATTACAAAGTTTATTACATCTCCTAAAAGACCTGCTTTTATTGACATTGGAAGTCTTGTTAAGAACTCCAGGTTTCCAAATGAATGAAGACGAAGATGAAATACTCCAGCTGCTGCAAATGCAACTCCTTGTAATACTGAGTATAAAAGATATAGAGGAAGTGCAACAAACATAAACATAAATTCAATAGGTTCTGTAACCCCTGTTAATAAAACAGCTAAAACTGTTGAAATTATCATTGATTTATATTTTTCTTTCTTGTCCATATCCACTCTTCTATATATAGCTACTGCGATACCTATTAAAAGCCCAGTTGAACCAATCATTTGCCCTACTTTAAAACGTGCAGGTGTAACTGTTGCAAGTAGATTATTGTATCCAGCTATATCTCCAGCACCTTTCATATTTACAAGGTCTGTAACCCATGCAAGCCATAGAGGGTCCTGTCCAAATACCTGTGCTCCAGCTTTTGCTCCAGTAAGTATTGTATAAGTTCCTCCAAATGCTGTATAGTTCATAGGAATTGTAAGCATATGATGAAGTCCAAATGGTAAAAGCAAACGTTCCAAAGTTCCATAAACAAATGGTGCTAGTATAGGAGATGTCTGAGCTGAATTTGCTATCCATACTCCAAAACTATTGATTCCACCTTGGATAGCAGGCCAGATAATTGATAGTATTACTGAAACTATAACTGACCAGAATATTACAACCATTGGTACAAATCTTTTTCCGTTGAAAAATTCAAGTGCAGCAGGAAGTTTTCTAAAGTTATAATACTTATTATATATTGCTCCACCCATGAATCCAGCAATTATTCCTACAAATACTCCCATATTAAGAGCAGGTGCTCCAAGTACTGAGGTAAAATATCCATTTACAGGAATCTCTCTTCCAAATAGTGTATGCACTACTGCATTTGGATCTCCAAGCATTCCACCAGATACTCCAAATATAGAACCTGTAATTACATTTACAAGAATAAAAGCTATAAGTGCTGCAAATGCTCCTCCAGCTCTTTCTTTAGCCCAAGAACCACCAATTGCAATTGCAAATAAAATATTCAGATTGGTAATAATTCCCCAACCTATAGTTTCCATAATCCCACCAATTCTCAAAACAGCTGTTATATCTCCACCAGATATCTGTATAAGTTTCCCAATACTTATCATAAGTCCAGCAGCTGGCATTACTGCTATAACAACCATTAATACTTTACCCAACTTTTGTAAAAAGTCGAAATTCACTTTATTTGTCATGTCTCCTCCTTTTTTGTTTGCAACTTTATGCAAACGTTTGCTTTAATCTTAATAACATTATAGGATATATTATTAAAAAATGCAATGTTTTTTTTATCTTTTATTTAAACTATTTCAGAACATATCTATATTCTGCTATTACACAATTATAAAATTTTTATGCAACTTTTTGCACAAATTTTCATTTTGCTATTGACTTACCTCTTTTTCATTTGTACAATTAATATATATAGAAAATATTTAGGCAAGGAGTTAATATGGCTATTACAATAAAAGAGGTGGCAAAACTTGCAGGGGTTTCTCCATCCACTGTTTCTCGTACCTGTAATAATAATCCTAAAATAAGTGAAAAAACTAAAGAAAAAGTTAGAAAAGCTATGAAAGAGTTAGGGTATACACCAAATTTTCAGGCAAGTAATCTGGTTACTAAAAACTCAAAAACCATTGGTGTAGTTCTCCCCATTATGGAAAAGAATACATATCAGAACACCTTTTTCCTTGAGGTAATACATGGTCTTTCTCAATGTTGCAATAACAACGGATATATGAATACTATTATCTCAGGAAACAGCAATGAGGAACTCTTTGAAACAATTACTTCAGTTGTAAAAAGTGGAAAAGCTGATGGTTTTATTCTTATGTATTCAAAATCTAATGACCCAGTTGTAAAATATCTTGAAGAAAACAGATTTCCTTATGCAATAATTGGTAAACCTGCCTCTAAAGAAAATTCTACAATATATGTGGATAATGATAATATTACAGCTGGAAAAGATGCTGCATCTTATCTTATTAAGCTTGGACATGATAGAATAGCATTTTATTATAATAAAGGGCATAGAGTCTTTGTACAGGATAGAAAGCTTGGATATATCTCAGCATTAAATGATAATTCAATACCTTTTGATGAAAAATTGGTAATAGAGGAAAAAACTATAGCTGGAAATGAAGAACAGTTTTTTAAAGGGCTGTTTTCACTGCCAAATCCACCTACTGCTATTATTGCAATAGATGATATTACAGCTTTGAACCTTGAGAAAATATTTTTAGGAATAGGGATAAAAGTTCCTGAAGATATATCTATAATATGTTTTAACAACTCAATTATCACAAGACTTACTACTCCACAACTTACATGTGTGGATATTAATAACTACCAGCTTGGATTTCAGGTGTGTGATCAGATTATAAAGCATCTTCAAAGTCCAGATGTCATGGCTAATAAAATCATTGTGCCACACACTATTGTTGAAAGAGAGAGCTGCAAAAAAAGAGGCCAGTAAAAACTGACCTTTTTTTATTCCATTATTTTCTTACATATCTCAATGAATCTATCCAAAAACAGTGTATGAAATTTATTACGGTGGCATATAATATTAAAAGTTCTAGAAAAATTAATTTTTTTTACTTTAACTGTACAAAGCTCACCTTTTTCAATATGATCCTTCACTAGAAAATATGGAAGTACTGAAATACCTATATTTTCCTTAACTGCCCTTATTATTGCATTGGAACTTATACTCTGCCATATTGGCACTACATGAAGGCCTACATTTGCCATTTGAATATCGAAAAGTTCTCTTACAGCACTTCCCTTTTCTCTCAAAATAAATTTTTCATTTAAAATATCTTCTGGATTTACCTCTTTTTTCTTAGCATAACTATGCTCTGGACTGCATACCATACAGAGAGTATCATCAAAATATGGCTCTACTAAAATAAAAGAGTTATCTGTCTGTCCCTCAATAAGTCCAATATCTATCTTATTCTCCAATAAAAGTTTTACGATATTATTACTATTGTCTATAAATACTTTTATCTTAGCTGAAGGATACTCCTTTTCAAATGCCTTGATATACTTAGGCAAAAAGTAATTTCCTATTGTAATACTTGTCCCTACACGGAGATCTCCATTTTCTCCAATCTCTTTCATCCGCTGATCTGTCTCATCTAAAAGGTCAATTATATGTTTTGCATATTGATAAAACTCCTCTCCTGCCTGCGTTAAATGCAGTCTCTGAGAAAATCTGTCAAAAAATTTTACATTATAATAATCCTCAAGTTCTTTTAATGCAATACTCACTGTTGGCTGTGCAACAAGTAATTTTTTACTTGCTAAAGTCGTGCTCTTAGTCTGATAAAGAGCTAAAAAAATCTTAAGGTGCCGTATTGTCATAAATATTCTCCTTTTTATATTATAGTCTATTGACTATTAATTTTATTAAATTATAATATTTTACAAATAATAATTCAAGTGGTATTCTATTAAATAGGGAGGCGACAGTATGAAAAAAAATAAATATGTAACACTTTTTATTTCTACGTTTATAATAAGTGCATTTACTTTTGGTGGGGGATATGTAATAATCTCTTTATTAAAAAAGAAATTTGCAGATGAATTACAATGGATTTCAGAAAATGAAATGCTTAACCTTGCTTCAATAGCTCAATCTGCTCCAGGGGCAGTAGCAGTAAATGCTTCTATTCTTATTGGATATAAAATAGCAGGTATCAGAGGAATGCTTGTTTCTATACTGGCAACAATTATTCCACCTTTTACTATAATTTCAATCCTATCTGTATTTTATGCATCTGTCCGTGACAATGCTCTATTTGCAAATGTTTTAAAAGGAATGCAGTCAGGTGTTGTTGCAGTAATATTAGATGTTTCAACAAACCTTGGATCAAGTATGTATAAAGAATCAGGAATAAGATCTTTACTTTTCTTCTTAGCAGTAGTATTGATTATCTACTTCTTCAAAGTTAATATTATTATAGTTATTCTTGTTTGTATTGGTATTGGACTTGCAAAATTCCTGATATTAGAAGGGAGGAAGAAATGGGGTATTTAGATCTATTTATCAGTTTTGTTAAAATTGGACTTTTCAGTTTCGGTGGAGGTATGGGAGCTATCCCACTTATTCAGGACCAGGTAGTTACACACCACGGTTGGCTTACATTAAATGACTTTACAGACCTTATAAGTATTGCTGAGATGACTCCTGGACCAATAGCTATAAATGCTTCAACATTTGTTGGAATGAGATTATATGGTATACCTGGAGCTCTTGTAGCTACAGCAGGATGTATCTTACCAGCATGTTTTATTGTATCTACTCTTGGATGGCTATATTTTAAATATAAAAATCTAGCTTGTCTTCAAATTATACTTGCAGTATTAAGACCTGTAATTGTAGCTCTAATTACTATAGCTGGTATCTCAATATTTAAACTTTTAGTCTTCTCTACAGGATTTAATATCATTGGACTTGTTCTTATGTTAATAGGTTTCTTCCTGCTGAAGAGATTTAAATTAAGTCCAATAACAGTAATGTTTTTCAGTGGTATTATCGGTGGCGGACTTTATATGTTAAACGATCACTTCCATTT
>NZ_JADRHM010000019.1 GCF_018205345.1 Fusobacterium sp. DD2 | reverse complement strand
TCTTTTTTTTGTAAATTTTTTCATAAAAAAGAGGTGAAATAGTTGCAATCGAATATATTTATGAATTTTCATAATCTCAAAAAATTACGGGATACTAATACAACCTGGAAATTACTGGCTCAAAAAAATGCTCCGTTTATAGTATCGTTCCTGTATAGTGAATTTGTTGCAAATAATAACAGAGGAATAATAGAAGAAGAAATAGAATCTGACTTGGAGAGTTTTATAGAAGAACTGGAATATGGGATGGTTAATAAAGAGGAAATAAATTTTTTTAGTGAAGATGGGGAAGAGAATAAAAAAATTAAAACAACTGCAAAAGAATATCTTTTGAGGTGGTGTGATGAAGATAAAGGTTATCTGAGAAGATATATCCTGGATAATGATATATATTATGATTTAACACCAGGAGCTCAAAAGGCTATCAAAGCAATAATGAATCTGGAAGAAAGAGAGTTTATTGGTGCAGAATCACGTTTCAAGACAATTATTATGTTGTTATACCAAATTGCAGTTGGTAGTGGAGAGAATATTGAAACAAGAATTTCCTATTTAAAAGAGGAACGTGACAAAATCAATAAAGAGATATCTGACCTTGAAGTAGGAAAAATTTTAAACCTTCAACCTCATCAGATTATTGAATATGTGTATCAGATTTTAGATTCAGCTAATGACATCTTGGGTGATTTAAGGAGTGTTGAAAAAAATTTTGTAGATTTAAACTTGGAATTTAAAGAGGATGCAATAGAATGGAAAAAAGGCAGAGGAGAATTATTGAGCAATTACTTCAATGGAGAGCACAGTATAAAGGACAGTAATCAGGGAAAAAGTATGAAAGCCTTTTGTGACCACTTAATGTCTCGTGAATCCCAAAATAGATTTGCCAGTTTGGTAAAAAAAGTTATGGAAAATGAAGTTGTAAGAGCTGTGCCTGAATCTCAAAGATTATATACAATAGAGTCAGATTTAAAAGAAGCTGCAAAAAGTATATTAGGAGTAATGGCTAGATGTGATAAGGATTTGAGAAAATGTGTTGAGAATGGAGACAGTGAAAATGATTATCGTAGGATTAATCAGCTCATTAATAGTATAGAATATAAATTTTCTAAATTAAAAGGGGTAAAAGAGCTCAAGAATTTTACAATAGAGTTAGATAGTTTTTATCTTGACATTGATATTCCTATGGCAAGGAGCTTATTTACTATTCCAGATATAATGGAGCAAAAAATTTATGATTTAGAAGTAGCTGACAATGAGATAGATTACTCAAGTCTATCAAAGCAGGTTCTTATTGACGAACATGAATTGGTGGAGAAAGTAAAAAAATGTTTAGAAGAAAGCAAAATTGGCAAAGTGAGTTTAGCAGATGTTATTGAGAGATATCCATTAAAATATGGAAAAATCGAATTTTTGAAATATTTAAACTTGGGAAAGTATTTTAAGAAAGAAATAAATTATGAAGAGATAGATATTATAGATTTGAAAGAAAATGGTGAATGTGCACAGCTTAAAAAGACATATTATAGTTGGAAAGATTAGGAGGGAAAATGGAAGAACAGGAGATATTATTTTCAAAAAGTGTAACAAACTTATTAAAAGGAATTATCAATAGAAGTGATGATTTAGAAGTATGGGATTACATTATAAGGCATAAACCTAGAATTGAGGAATATGTAAAGTATTTAAACTTAAAGTTTGTACTGGACAGTGAAAATGGCTATTGTTATGTAACAATTTTAGATGATAGCAAGGAGTCAAGAGTGCCAAGGCTAGTTAGAAGGAATCAGTTGGATAGATATTCAAGCTTAATACTTGTATTATTAAAAAAAAATTTACCAAATACAATTTCTATAAAAGGGCGGGAAGTTATATCCAAAGATAAGATATATGAATATATTGCTTTATTTTTAGGGAAAAAAACAGATGAGATAAGAGAAATAAAGCGTGTAAATAGTGCAATAAAAAAAATAGCGGACATGGGATTTATAAGGCAAATAAAGGGTTATCAGGATCAATATGAAATATTGAGAATTGTAGAAAGATTTGTTGATGCACACTGTCTTGAGGGGATAGATACAAAATTAGACTCTTATAGAGAGTTTTTTAATGAGGATGAAAAAGAGGAGGAATAAATAATGGGGACGCAGCATAGTTTATTTAATTTACCACCTTCAGATATAAAAGCAGGTATAAGATTATATAAAGTAGAGCTTTTAAATTGGGGAACATTTAACAAATTTATCTGGCCTTTTGAATTCAATGGTGACAATACTTTGATATATGGTGCGTCTGGGTTAGGTAAATCTTCTGTTATAGATGCAATTCAAACTTTACTAGTAGATGGAAGAAAATTTAATTATAATCAGGCTGCTGGGTCAGGGCCTAGAGAAAGGACAATTCATACCTATGTATTAGGAACATATGGACGTACTGTAACTAAAGAAGGAAGAACTATTCCTGAGAAATTAAGAGATTTTCAAGATTATTCTGTTATTTTGGCTGTTTTTAAGGATGAAAAGCAGAATAAAACAGTTACTTTAGCAATGCTACTTTATTATAAAGGTGATGAGAGTAATGGATTGGAGAAAAAATATATAATAGCGGAAAAAGAGCTCAGCATTAAAAAGGATTTTGAAGAATTTAAAGGTGGGATATCTGCATTACGAAAATATTTTAAAGATAATAGTATAAAGATGATGGATACATATGCAGGATATTATTCAAAATTTTCAAAGCTTTTAGGTGGATTGGATGAACAGGCCTTAAATATTTTTCAACAGGCCATACATATGAAAAAAGTAGATTCTCTTACACAGTTTGTCCGTGAGTATATTTTAGAACGCAACAGAACTATTGATGATGAAATAAACAAACTTATAGATAATTTTGAAGACTTGAATGTTTCATATGAAAAAGCATTGGAAGCGAAAAAACAGGTGGAATTGTTAAGACCGATAAGAACGATTGGAAAGAAAAGAAATGATCTTCTTGATGAAATAAATGCTATAAAAATAGCACAGGAAGTTTTACTTCCATGGACTTGTGAGCACAAAGTAGAATTATTAGAAACTGAGATAGCAAATTTAAATGCTAAACAGAGTGAATTGGAAGAAAAAAAATCTGTTAAAGTAGAGCTTAAGAAGAAATTTGGAAAAGAAATAGATGAACTGCTTATAAATATTGGAGAACAGGGTGGAAATGCCATTGCAAATTGCCAAAAAGAGTTAAAAAGAGAAAATGAAAAAAAAGAAACTGTAAAAAGAAAGATAGCAGATTATACAAAACAAAGCCAGTTGTTAAAGCTAAAGGTTCCATATACAAAAGAAGAGTTTGATAAAAATCAAAATGAACTGAGAAAACTTTATGAAACTCTGCCAGTGGAAATAGGTAATTATCAGCAAAAATTGGATGAAATAACAATAGAAAAGAATGATGAACAGCGTAAATCACAGTTGATTAGTGAGGAACTGGAATCATTAAAATCAAGAACTAGCAATATTCCTAAATATTTAGTAAATATTCAACAAAAATTATGTGACGAATTTAAGCTGCAGAGTAAAGAAATTCCATTTGCAGGAGAGTTAATAGAGGTAACGGATTTGCAGTGGGAAGGAGCTATTGAAAGACTGCTCCGTGGATTTGCAAAATCGTTGCTCATTCCTAAGCATCTGTATAATGAAATATCTAAATATATAAATGATCATCATTTGAAAAATAGATTAGTCTATCATTTCGTGGATAACAATATTACAAATTTAAAAGAAATGCGATATGTAGATGATAACTCAGTGTTAAAAAAAATAACGTTAAAAGATGACATAAATTTTAAAAAGTGGTTAGAGAATTTTTTGACTAGAAGATATAACTATCAGTGTTGTGCAACAATAGAAATACTTAATAAATGTTCAAGAGGATTGACTATTGAAGGTCAAATAAGGTCTAATACTAAGCATGAAAAAGATGATAGCAGAAAAATTGATGATAGAAGCTATTACTGTTTAGGTTTTACCAATGAAAAAAAGATAAATATGCTAACACAGAATTTAGATGATATTAGAAATGTCATAAGTCTAATACAGGATAAATATGTAGAGATTGAAAAGAACAAAAAAGCTTTAGAGATCCAGCAGTTAGCTACTTCTATTTTACTTCAGTATAAAGACTTTGAGGAGTTAAACTTAAAAAATGTAGAGGAAAGAATAGCAGAATTAGTGGGCAGAATAGCAGAATTAGAGAAAAATGATAAATTAAGGTATCTAAAAAATGTTGTAGCCCAAAAAAGAGATGAGTTGGCATTAACTGAGACGGAAATTAATAATTTAGTTGCAGATATAAGAGAAACTACTACTAAAAGAGAGAATTTTGATAGTCAATTAAGAAAAAATAAAGAAAAGATTAAGATAAAAGAAATTATTGAATGTTATGAGACTGGGTTAGCTTTGGTATTAAAAATATATAAGGAGAAGATAAACACCCAATTATCTTTAGCTAATGTAGATGAGATAAGTGACAATATTAGAAGATTTTTAGAAGCGCAATTAGATAAAAAAAATGAAAATGAAATAAATTTAAGAGATAAATTAATTACTTCCATTGGAAAATTTGTAAATAAATTTGAAATTATAAGTTTTGATGCAAATGTCAATTCTTTAGAAGAATGTAACGTAATGCTAGAAGAATTGGAAAAAGACAAATTATACAAATTAGAAAAAGAATTTAAAGATGGGCTACATGATAAAGTTGGACTACGTTTTGGATTTATGAATAGTACTTTCTCAGAGAGTGAGAAAAAGATTTGTACTAAAATAGAAAAAATAAATAGAATACTATCGACAATAGAGTTTAATGTAGGGACATATATTACAATTAATGTCAATCATACCAATAACAGTGAAATAAATGAATTTAGAGCAGAGATAAATTCTTGCATTGGTGGTCAAACTGACGATGAGACAGTACTTGAGACACGTTTTAAGGCTGCAAGAGCTTTAATAGAAAAATTTAAACAGCAGGGTACAAATACGCCTGAAGGGCGTTGGGTTGGCAGAGTTACTGATGTAAGAAACTGGTTTGCTTTTTCTGCAACAGAGAAAGATCAGGAAACAGGCAAACAACGTGAACATTATGATGATTCATCAGGTAAATCTGGAGGTCAAAAGGAAAAACTTGCTTACACTATTTTAGGGGCAGGTCTTTCTTATAACTATTTCATGGATAATAGTCAGGAGATAGGATTTAGAGTGGTCATTATAGATGAGGCCTTTTTAAAAAGTTCCAATGATGCAGCAAGATTTGGACTAGAACTTTTCAAAAATCTGAAGTTTCAATTTATACTTGCAACTCCAGGGAATAACCTAGAGGTTATAGGAAAATATGTTAAAAGTGTATGTAATGTTGAGCAGGATGAGATGAGCAGAGAATCTAGGGTACAGAATATAAAAATAGGAAAGTTCTTAGATAAAATCACTTTGAGAAGAGAGGATATAAATGAATAAATTGAAGTATTACAAGGATATTATCCATAAGTTAAGTATAAAATGGAGAAATAAGGAGATTTTAAGAAAAATATTTAGGGATGAAAATTTTAATTTGGAAATGCGGGTTTCTAATTTAACTAAAAATGATATATATAAAGATTTAAAAGAAATAAGCTTGTGGGTAGAGGAAATTGAAAACAATAGTAAAATGAATTTAGGATATGGATATGAAATAAAATATAGAGAATTACATGATATAGGTAAAAAAGTATATAAATTTCCCCATTATATATCTATAATATCTAATAAAGATGCTATTTTGTTATTAAAGAAGAAAAAAGATGTTGAAAAATTTAAACTGAACAGTAAGAAGTTGATAGCAAATTTTCCTGAACTTTCAGATTATATATATGATAAGCCTTTTAAAATATTGAATATAGAAAATATAGATAATATAATAGCTGTACTTTTGTGGTTTAAAAATAATAAAAATAGAAATTTTTATATAAGAGAGTTAGATATTGAGGGTGTAGATACTAAATTTATAGAGAATAATTTTCCATTATTAAAAGAGCTTTTGCCTGTTATTTTAATTGATGAAAGGATAGAATACAGTGAGGACTTTTCTCAAATGTTTGGGTTCAAACGTAAGCCGAACCTTGTAAGATTTAGAATATTGGATCCAGAAAAATATATTTTAAACTTTTCAGATATAAGTGTTCCTATTGAAGAATTTTCACGATGGAAAAATTCTTTTTCTAAAATATTTATAGTTGAAAATGAGATAAATTTTCTCTGTTTTCCTAAAGTTGAAAATGCAGTGATATTATTTGGTTCAGGATATAAAGCAGGGTTATTACAAAAAGCTTCCTGGCTCAATGAGAGAGATGTATATTATTGGGGAGATATAGATACTCATGGGTTCAGTATTCTTTCAAATGTGAGAAAGGATATTAAGAATGTTAAATCTTTCCTTATGACAGAGGAAATACTATTAAAGCATAAAGATATGTGGGTTATAGAGAAAGAACAATCTAAAAATGATGGAGTATATTTGACTCCAGAAGAAGCTAGTGTGTTGTATAAACTTAAAAAAAATGTTTATGGAAAAAATGTAAGATTGGAACAGGAAAGAATAAGGTATAGTTTTTTAAAAGAGTATTTAAAAGAGATAATATAAGATTTAGAAAATTAAAATACATAGAAAATGTGGCATAACATATTGATTCAGAATGATTAATGAATTAAAAGTATTGATTATCTAGTATTAATATAGGATAATCATAATGGGAGAATATGTCACATGTCTAAGAGGTGTTAGATGAAGATAGAATTAACAAAGGAACAGGATACAATAGCAAGGTGGGGAAAGAGAACCTTAATAGTAAAAGGAACTGCTGGAAGTGGAAAGACTTTAGTTGGACTGGCCAGAGCAGAAAGAATTTTGGAAGATCAGGAACGTTCTCTTTTTAATGAGGATAAAAGAGTATTGTTTTTTAGCTATAACAACTCTGTTATTAATGAGATTAGAGATAAAAATAGAGAATATTGTAAAGATAGATTTGTAAATAAGGTTGCTTTTGAAACTTATGACAGATTTTTTTATGATTTGATTTGTGATATTTTTAAAGGATATCATCCTGATTTTACAATAAGTACTTTTAACAGGGAATACTTTGCTCCTGATGGAGAATATGCAGATTATTTGGAGAAAAGTGCTAAAGATTTAGGTCTTGAACAGAAGCTTTTATTAGATGAGTTACGCTATATTATGTATAATGGCTTTAGTAAAGATGAGTATGCTACAGCAGTTAGAAAAAATAAGGAAAAGGAAATTACAAAAGAGATTAGGGAAAAGATTTATTCTGTTCTTGAAAAGTATAGAGATATTGTAAGAGAGAATAAAAAAATTGATATATATGATGCATATATCTGGTTTTTAGATGTATATTTAAAGGAGTATAGAATAAAAAGATATGAGACTGATATTGAAAATGCTTATCTGAAAAAAGAGGGAAAAGAGACTATAGATGAAATACCTAATATCTATGAAATATTTTCAGATGTTAAGGCAATAATTGTAGATGAAAGTCAGGATCTTTGTAGAATAAAGATAAAGACTCTCCTTAAGATAATGGAAATATTTGAGGATATCAACTATATAACATTTCTTTATGATATTTCACAGTCAATCTATGGAAGCTCATATTTTAGTAGCATAACCTCTTTTAAATCTATGGGAATAAGTGCAATAAAGAGTGTAAAAACTTTAAGCTATAGTTATAGAAGCACAAGACAGATACATCAATGTGCATACAGCCTTTTATCAAAGTACTCAGAAGAAAATGATGAAAATGAATTGGTTGTCAACCCGATATTTGGACAGAGTGATGAAGGGGTAAAACCTGTTTTGGTAGAATGTCCAACTGTAAAAAATGAGGGAAGACTTCTTGCAAGAATGATAAATACTCTGATGGAAAAATATAGATATACTCCAGATGATATAATTATAATCTGCCAAAATACAGAAGAGGAAGAGCGTTTTGAAAAGATACTGGAAGGAAGTGGACTGCAAACTGCATATATCTCTTCAGAAATATCAAGAGAGTATAATGAAAACAGGAAATCTGCAAGGGAAGAGAATAAGGGTAAAATAAGAATATACAATCCGTATAATGTAAAAGGTCTTGAGTCAAAAGTAATATTTATAGTGGGAACTAATAAGCACAGCCATAGACGTACAGATGAGGAGAATGCAAAATTTTACTATGTACAGATGACAAGAGCTATGGAACTGTTATTTATTATGACAGAGGGAGAGCCTGACAAATATATTCAGAGTATAGATGAAAAATATATTACAAAGGTTGATTACAATCCTAATCTTGATATAGATGAGATAATAGATAGAGATATTGAGATGCAAAAAGAGATGATTGAAAGCAATAAGATATCAAGATATGCTGGAGTGGCAGAGAATATTGAGAAGAATTCAGCTGCAGATAAAGCTTACCAGGAAAAAATGGAATTGAGGGAGCAGACTATTAATAAGGATCTCTTTACTGGTAATGCAGAAGCTGAAAAATATGTTAATAAGGTTCAGACAGATATGTCTATTCTGCCAGATGATGTGATAAAAAACCTTGGATTGGGTCTTTATTATTATGAAGGTGTAAATGATATAGAGACTGCCTATGGAAAGTTTGCCAAAGGGCTGGAGCTTATTTTAAAAAGAATCTATAAAGATAGAGAGCTCACTTTGGGACAGATGGTAAATTTCCTTGAGCTTAATAAAGATTATAGAGATTTTGCTAAAGAGATAATAGAATATGGATTTGTAAGAATAAGAAATGCAGCTGTACATGAAAACTTGAGTCCAGAGAATAAAAAAGAGATAGAGAAAATATATGACTATATTTTTAAAGATAACAAGCTGGTAAAACTTTTTGATAAGATGCTAAAAGTTAAAGAGAGAGAAGAGAATAATGGAGTTATTACCAGAGTGGCTTATGTTGTCACTAAAGGCTGCCAGGCAAAGGTACGTGGAAAAGATTTATATCTTTATCTTCTTGATAATGAAGATTTTGGAGCCTGCAAAAGACTTATTAAGAGTGGAAGATATGAACTGGAAGGAAAGTATCAGGTTTCTAATGGTATGGATATCTTTGTGATAGATAAATTTAAGGAGTGTAAAGAGCCAGTAGAAGAATAGTAAATTAAAATAATTTTGTGTACTGCACCTAAAGTCTTGGATAAGTAAGATGGAGGGTGTAGTACATTTAATTAGTAAATTTTCCAAGTGAACTGATAGATAATTTGTGAATTAATCTAAAATTGATACTTATGGAAATAAAGGCAAAATCTGTTATTGCTTGGAAAAAATATGTTATACTTTAGATGTAAAGGGAGTTACGTAAAATAAAATAATAACAAGTCGTTATTTGACCATTGATAGTAACATGGGATGTTTTAAGACGCTTTCATGAACACTTTTTTCTTGAATGTCATTTTCATTGAATAGTAACATTGGATGTTTTAAGACAACGCATCCAAAAGCTCTATCAGTACCATTTTGTAGATTGAATAGTAACATTGGATATTTTAAGATAATATGGCAACTTGTAATCTTTACTTGTTAACAAGAATTGAATAGTAACATGGGATGTTTTAAGATGCCTGAGCTTCTGTCTCTTCAGTAACTTCTTCAGTAAATTGAATAGTAACATTGGATGTTTTAAGACCTTTTCAGGGGTCTTTTTTATTTTTTGAAAAAATTTTAAATATCTAGATGGCTAAAAATGAGAAATTAAAAATTAAATACTTAATTTTTAGTAAAAAAGTATTGATTATATGGTCTTGATAGAGGATAATAAAATTGAAAAACAGGTCACATTTATAAAGAGGTGTCAAATGAAGATACAGCTATCAAAAGAACAGGCTGCAATAGTGGGCTCTAGTGAAAGGATTTTAATAGTAAAAGGGACAGCAGGAAGTGGGAAAACACTAGTTGGACTTGCCAGAGCTGAAATGATTTTAGAGGATCAAGCAGGCTCTCTTTTTAATAAACATAAGAAGGTGCTTTTTTTAAGCTATAATAACTCCATTATAAATGAACTAAAAGATAAAAATAGAGAGTACTGTGATAAAAAATTCTCAGAAAGTATAGAGTTTAAAACATATGATAAATTGTTTTATAGTTTAGTTAAAGGTATATTTCTACAAGAGCATTCTGAATATAAAATAAGCACTTTTAACAAAGAATATTTTTCTAAAGAAGAACCTTATAAATCCTTTATGAAAAATATGGCAGTTGAATTAAATCAGGACGAGGATTTTTTTATAGATGAGATTCGCTATATTATGTACAATGGTTTTAGTAAAGAGGAATATGTGGATGTAGTAAGAAACCATAGAAAAGGAAGATTAAATAAGGATGTAAGGAAGAACATATATGATGTCCTCATAAAATATAGGCATATGCTAAAGAATAATAATAAAATTGATATATATGATGCATACAACTGGTTTTTAACTGTATATCTTAAAGATTATAAAGATAAAGATTATGCTAAAGATATAGAAATGGACCAAGTGTCAAGTGAAACAGTAACTGATGATAGCGATTTACAAAATAAAAAGCGAGTTAATCTTTTTCAGATTTTTTCCAATATAGAAGCTATAATAGTAGATGAAAGTCAAGATTTGTGTCGTCTAAAAATCAGAACTTTACAGAAAATTATGGAGATATTTGATGATATACATTATCTGACTTTTCTATATGATATATCTCAATCTATTTATAAAAGTTCCTATTTCAATAGTATAACTTCATTTAAATCAATTGGGATTAATGCAAGAAAAAGTGTTAAGACTTTGGGATTTAGCTATAGAAGTACAAGACAGATTCATCAGTGTGCCTATAGTCTTTTATCTAATTACTCTGATAAAGATGACGCCAATGAATTAGTGGTAAATCCTATCTTTGGACAGAGTGATGAGGGAATTAAACCTATGTTATTAGAATCTCCTACTATAGAAGCAGAGAGTAAATTTATAATAAAAATAGTAAAAGTTTTATTGAAAAAATACAACTATACTATGGACGATATAATTATTATATCTCAGAATGTTGAAGAGGAGAAAAGTTATAAAACTGAAATGTGTAATAATGGGATAGACTCAGTATATATCTCTTCAAAAGACTCATATTCATATAATAAAGATGGAGTTTCTGCTAGAGATGCAAATAAAGGAAAAATAAGAATCTATAATCCATATAATGTAAAAGGTTTGGAATCTAAAATTATATTTATGGTGGGAAACAACAGCTATAATGAGAACAAACCTGACGAAGAGATTGCGAAATACTACTATGTACAAATGACAAGAGCAATGGAACTGCTGTTTATACTATCTGTTGGAGAGGCAAATAAGTTCATTCAAAGTATAGATGAAAATTATCTATCAAAACTTGAATATGGAGATAATCTGAATATAGAAGAGATAATTGACAGTAATATAAAAATACAAAAGGCTATAATTGAAAGTAACAAACTTCCAAGATATACTGGAGTAGGGGAAAATCTTGAGAAGAAAACTGAACTTGAAAAAGAGTATCAGGAAAAATTGGAACAGAAGGAAAAGGACCTACAAAATAGCAATATAAATGTCAAACTTACAATTGAAGATTATGATAAAAAGGTTTGTGAAGAGATGGGTGAACTTCCAGATGAAGTTTTGAAAAATATTGCTCTTGGACTTTACTATTCCGAACAGATTATGGATATAGAAACTGCCTATGGTAAGTATGCCAAGGCCTTGGAGCTGGTGTTAAAAGAGATATATAAAGATACTGTAATGACTCTTGGAGAGATGGTACATAATCTTGAGGACAATAAGGACTATAAGCAGTTTGCCAAAGAGATTATAAAACTTGGGTTCATTAAAATAAGAAATTTGGCTATTCATAGCACTTTGGATATAAATAATAAGAA
This sequence comes from Fusobacterium sp. DD2, assembly GCF_018205345.1. NCBI lineage: Bacteria > Fusobacteriati > Fusobacteriota > Fusobacteriia > Fusobacteriales > Fusobacteriaceae > Fusobacterium > Fusobacterium sp. DD2. Next base: position 25,340 of record NZ_JADRHM010000019.1, on the reverse strand, counting down.
AGATTTGATGGTAATACAGGACTATATTTTTAAAGATAAAAAGCTGGTGAAACTATATGATAAGATTTTAGCAGTTAAAGAAAGAGATGATAATAAGAATCCTATAAGTAAAATTGGTAGCCTTATAACCAAAGGATGTAAATCTAAGATACATGGTAAGGAACTTTACCTGTATTTGATTGATAATGAGGAGTTTGGAGCATGCTCAAGACTTGTAAAGGACGGAGTATATGAGATGAATGGAAAATATCAGCAGTCCAATGGTAAAGATATCTTCATTATAGACAGTTATAAATGTTGCAAAGAACCTGAAATAACTATTCAGTAATATTAAGACCCTTTCGAGGGTCTTTTTTGTTTTTCAAAATAGAAGTCTATTTAAGGCAAAAAGTAGTATTTATATGCTATAATGTTATAAAGAAATCATATAAAAAGGTGAGGGAAATGGCGAAAATAGAAGAAAAAGAAAATTTCAAAGAAACTCTTTGGAAAGCTTGTGATAAACTTAGAAATAATATGGATCCTGCAGAGTATAAATATGTAGTATTAGGGCTTGTTTTCTTAAAATATATAAGTGATAGTTTTGAGAAAAAATATAAAGAACTAGTCGAAGAAGGGGCAGGATTTGAAGAAGAAATAGATGAATATACAGCTGAAAATATATTCTGGGTACCTAAAAAAGCAAGATGGAGTGAAATTGTAAAAAAAGCTAAAACTCCAGAAATTGGGTTGATTATAGATGAGGCTATGGATGAGATAGAAAAAGCAAATGAATCATTAAAAGATGTGCTTTATAAAGTATATTCTAACCAAATGCTTGATAAAGGAAAACTAGGAGAATTAATAGATATAATTGGAAATATAAATTTACAGACAAAAGATGGAAAAGGGCAAGATGTTCTTGGACAAGTATATGAGTTTTTCTTAGCAAAATTTGCTAATTCAGAGGGGAAAAATGGTGGACAATTCTATACACCTGATTCAATAGTTAAAACTATAGTAGCATGCTTGGAACCTACAAAAGGTAGAGTGTTTGACCCAGCATGTGGGTTTCGTGTCATAATAGTGATAGAGGCAAATAGTTATGTAAATATAAGGAGTTCAAGACTTCTACCAAAGTTTAAAACTCAAAAAATAAATAGTTGGTGTGCTGCTTAGAGTATCCATTTTAATAATGGATATTGTAAATAGCATACCAATATAAATAAAGATTATAAATTTTATAAGGAGGTAGTATGGATTGTATAGAAGCTCATAAGTATTCTTTTGCAAATAAAACTATGCTTGAAAATGAAAAGAAGTGTGGTTGTTTTTATTGTTGTAGAATCTTTTCTCCAAATGAAATAGATGATTGGTGTGAAGATGAACCAGATTGGACAGCAATTTGTCCATATTGTGGGATTGACTCAGTGATAGGAGAATCTATTGGATATCCACTTACAAAAGAGTCGTTAGAAAAAATGCACAAAGAATGGTTTTAGTAAATATTTAATATGTAAATCTTAGACGATAGAAAGTAATAATTCTGTCGTCTTTTTAGTACCATAAATAGTGTAAGAAAGAAAGTGATTTCTATCTTGCACTATTTTTGTATAATGAAGAAGTAGTATGACGATCGTCTTTTAGGGTTAAAACATCCGCAATAAAAACTGTCATCTACCTCTTCATTATTCATATTCGGTTAAGCAGGTTGGGCAAAACGTCCGTGTCACGAGCTAAAATGAGTGTAATGGTGCAGGTAGGAACTACAAATTTAAAAGAAAGAAGGTAAGAAAATGATATCTATAGGAATAGATATAGCAAAAGAAAAATTTACAGCCTGTGCCTTAGAAAAAGGTAGCAAAATTATTTGGAAGCCCTTTGATGTAAATCTTAACAAACCAGAAGTAGAAGGATTCTTAAATAAACTAAAAGATTTAAATCAAGAAATCAAAATAGTCATGGAAGCAACAGGAAAATATCATTTGCCAATTCTTTATGAATTAAAAAAACAAGGATACTTTGTAGCAGTAATTAATCCATTAAAAATGAAACAGTTCTGCCGAGTGTTAAACTTCAGAAAAGCAAAAAATGATAATATAGATGCCACACAAATAGCAGAATATGGGTTGATGTATTGGAAAGAATTACAAGAACACAAAGTAGATACAGAAAATTTTAGAACTCTAAAAGAATTAAACAGATCTTATCAGCATTACATGGACCTAAGAATCAATCAAATGAACTTCATAGACCAAACAATCAGTCAAACATTTCCGGGAATAAAAAAATTAATATCTCATGGATCTAAAGACTTCTCAAAAGACAAACTATTAGATTTCTTAGAAACATGGTGGCACAAAGACCTAGTTTTAGAAAAAACAGAAGAAAAATTCATAGAAGACTTTAAGAACTGGGCAAAAGAAAAGAGATACCATCCTAATGCTGATAAAGCTAAATCCATTTACAAGCTTGCAGAGGAAAGTATCTCAACTCAACCTTCCAATAGCTCATACATAAAGATGAACCTACAAGAAGGGATAGAATTGATCAAACATATAAATCAAATTCTATATAATATTTTATCACAAATGATAGAAATTGCCGAGCCTCTAGAAGAATATCAAGAAGCCAAAAAATTCTCAGGAATATCAGACAAATTAGCAGTACAAATAACAGCAGAATTTGGAGACTTATCAAAATTTAAAAATAAAAAATGCCTAATATCCTTTGTAGGAATAGACTCACCACCATATGAATCGGGGAATTTCAAAGCAGATCAGAGAAAAATAACCAAAAGAGGTAATGCAATACTTAGAAAAATAGGATACCAATCTATGAAATGTATGATGAGTGTTAAAAATCCAGAAAATGAAATATATCTATATATGCTAAAAAAAGAAAAAGATGGAAAAGCAAAAAAAGTATGTAAATTTGCAGGCTTAAATAAGTTCTTAAGAATCTACTATGCAAAAGTTATGGCATCAAAACAAGAAAAGGAGGCGTTAAAAGTAGCTTAGAGTTAGGAATAGAATAGTTAAAACAAGCCGATATCAACCGGCTTATTTGCTATGCTTAAATTCAATACTAAATATTACAAGCCTACTCTGAAATTAATTTCGGAGTAGGCTTGACTTTTGTTAGCAGGTTTTTATTTCAAAGAAGGGAGGTAGGAATGAATTTTGATTATTTTTATAATAGGCAATCTGAGATGTATAACTTCATTAGGTTACCTATGGTATTAATGGAAGATGAAATTTTTGAAAGCATTTCTATTGAAGCAAAAGTTTTGTATTCATATATGCTTAATCGAATGGGTCTTTCATATAAAAATGGCTGGATAGATGAAGATGGAAAAGTTTTTATTTATTACACAATGGATTCTATTAAAGAACAATTCAACTGTGCAAATGATAAAGCCTTAAAAATTATGAATGAACTTGATACAAAATCAGGAATTGGATTAATAGAAAAGAAAAGACAAGGACTTGGAAAACCAAATAGGATTTATGTTAAAGATTTTATGAGTGTTTTTTACAGTCCAAACAACAGAAATGCAGATTTCCGAAAAGCAGAAGTCCAGACTTCCGATAATCGGAATTCAAGAACTCCGAATAACAGACTTCAAGATTTCCGAAAATCGGAAGGTAACTATAACAATATTAGTAATAATGAGTTAAGAAAGAATGATTTTAGTAAAGGGCAAAAGCCTTATGGAATATATAAAAATATATTTTTGACTGATGAAGAATACAAGGACTTAACAAATGAGTTAGGAAGTAGAATTAATGAATACATTGATAGATTGTCGTCATATATGAAAGCAAACAACAGAGTTTATCAAGATCACAAGGCAACGATAATCAATTGGTATCTTAATGATCAGGCAAAAAACATTAATGATAATACAACAAGAAAAATGAATTACGATATAGGAGAGAGTTTATGAAGAACTTAAAAGATTTTGTATTAAGAGAAAATGATGTTGAAAGAAATGGACATATCTATTGTAAATCATGTGGTAAAAGAGTCGATGGAGAATTAGTTGACCTTGGATTTACAAAGTTTATTCCAAGAATTAAATGTGAATGTGAAATAAAAAGAGATAAGGAAAATGCAGAAAGAGAAATATTAACGAGAATATCATCGCTAAAAAGAGAATGTTTTTCATCGCAAAACCAACACCAATATACTTTTGAGAGATTCTTAAATGAAAAAGGTCAAGCTTACAAGGTTGCTTACAATTATGCTAAGAGCTTTGAACAAATGAAGGAAGACAATGTTGGACTTTTATTTTATGGAGATGTTGGCAGTGGAAAGACTTATCTTGCATGTTCTATTGCAAATGAATTAATTGAAAGAGAACAAGTTAAAGTTAAGATTATGAATTTATCTCAGGTTATAAATCAAATACAAAAATCCGCATTTAAGGTAGATTCAAACGAAATTATAAATAACCTATCTAATATTCCTTTATTAATCTTAGATGACCTTGGAATTGAAAGGGACACATCTTACGCAAGAGAACAGGTATATAACATTATAAACTCAAGATACTTAAAGGGTAGGCCGACAATTTTTACTACAAACTTATCATTGGAAATTATTCAAAATCCAAACATTGACCTTGAGTATCAGAGAATATATTCAAGAATACTTGAAATGACAATACCAGTTAAAGTTACGGGAGAAGATTTTAGAAGAAAAATCCATCAAGAGAAGTTAAGAAAATACAAAGAGTTACTTTTATATGGAGGTGGAATAGATGATTAATGAAGAAGTATCAAGGTCAAGTCTTAATCTTGAAGTAAGGCTTGCAAAAGCAACAAGTAAAGCAATTCTTGATGCCTTAAAGAAAGTACACAAGCAAATAGAAGAACAAGGAGGCTTGAAAAATGTAATAAAAAATAACGGAGAAGAAGTAAAGCTAAAGGATATGGTTAAAAAGGGACAGTTAGAAGAAATTAATCTAAAGGATCCTGAGTTAAAAGAATTAAAGAAAATTTTAAATAAACACGGAGTGAAGTTTTCTGTTATGAAAGATAAGGAAACTGGTAACCACTCTGTGTTTTTTCAATCTAAGGATATAAAGGTAATGGAACATGCCTTTAAAAAAGCAGTTAAGGCTTCTGAAAGAAAGGCCGATAGGAAAGATTCAATAACGAAGACTATAAATAAGTTTAAAGATATGGCTAAGGATACCATTAGTAAAGATAAAGTTAAAAATAAACATAAGGAGCAAAGCTTATGATAAGTAATTTAAAAACATTTGAAAATAAGAATTTTGGGAAACTCACTGTTATAGAAAAAGACGGTGAGTTTTTCTTTATAGCAAATGAAGTAGCAACTATGTTAGGATATGTCAATCCAAGAAAAGCTGTTTATGACCATGTAGATGAAGAAGATAAGGGTGTAACGAAATGGAACACCCCTGGAGGAATACAGAATATTTCAATTATTAATGAGTCAGGACTATATTCACTTATCCTTTCATCAAAACTACCACAAGCAAAAATATTTAAAGCTTGGGTAACTAGAGAAGTCTTACCGAGCATTAGAAAAAATGGAGGATATATAGTAGGGCAAGAAAAGAAAACTAATGAAGAGTTACTTGCAGATGCAATTCTTGTAGCCAATAGAATTATTTCCGAAAGAGAAGAAGAAATTGAAGAATTAAGACCAAAGGCAGACTATTATGACAAATTAGTAGATTATAACCTACTTACAAACTTTAGAAATACTGCCAAAGAGTTAGGAATACCACAAAATCAATTTATAAGCTTTTTAATGGATAAGGGATTAATTTATAGAGATAAGAAAAAGAAACTCTTACCTTATGCAGATAAGAACAAGGGATATTTTGAAGTAAAAGAATGGGTTGATCCACTAGGTACACTTGTAGGCATACAAACATTTATAACGCCAAAAGGAAGACACTACCTACTAATTTTATTAGATAGTGAAGGTTTCTACGATGAATAGGATATTAGAAGCCATTCTTTCTGATATTAAAAACTTAATTAAAATAGACAACCCAAAGAAATTTATACTATCAAACATTCCCTATTTATCATTTTGCTACATTGGAAATATCTTTTCTAAGCACATCAATTCTTATGTAGGAGGAGATATTATTGATAGAATAATGGTGGGAATTTCTGACATAGGAACTTTATCTTATATACCAAGCCTTAATCCAAGGGACTTGTTAGTAGGTATTTCAGTTGCTGGTCTTGTTAAGCTAATTGTTTATAGCAAAGGAAAAAATAAAAAGAAATATAGGCAAGGCAAAGAGTATGGATCTGCAAGATGGGGAGAAAGCAAGGATATTGCTCCATATATTGACCCAAAGTTTGAAAACAATGTTCTCATAACTAATACCGAAAGACTTACAATGAATTCAAGACCTAAAAATCCTAAATATGCTAGAAATAAAAATGTATTAGTAATAGGTGGTTCTGGATCAGGTAAAACGAGATTTTATGTAAAGCCAAATCTAATGCAAATGCATTCTTCCTATGTAGTAACAGACCCTAAGGGGACACTTGTGTTAGAGTGTGGAAAAATGCTTTATGAAAATGGATATGACATAAAGATTTTAAATACAATAAACTTCAAAAAATCTATGAAATACAATCCCTTTGCATATTTGAGAAGTGAAAAAGATATTTTAAAGCTTGTCCAAACTATAATTGCAAATACTAAGGGAGATGGAGAAAAGGCAGGAGAAGATTTCTGGGTAAAGGCTGAAAAGTTATATTACACTGCCCTTATCGGTTATATTTATTATGAAGCACCTGAAGAAGAAAAGGACTTTAAGACACTTTTGGATATGATTGACGCAAGTGAGGTCAGAGAAGATGACGAAACCTATATGAATCCAATTGATAGGCTCTTTGAGGCTCTTGAAAAGAAAGATCCAAGTCATTTTGCAGTTAAGCAATATAAGAAATATAAGCTGGCAGCAGGAAAAACAGCTAAGTCAATTCTAATATCTTGTGGAGCAAGACTTGCACCTTTTGATATAAGAGAGCTTAGAGAACTAATGAGCGAAGATGAACTAGAACTTGATAAAATTGGGGATAGGAAAACTGCTTTATTCGTAATAATATCAGATACTGATGATACCTTTAACTTTGTAGTATCAATAATGTATTCCCAATTATTTAATCTACTATGTGATAAGGCAGATGATGTGTATGGTGGAAGACTTCCTGTTCATGTAAGATGTCTACTTGATGAGTTTGCAAATATCGGTTTGATTCCTAAATTTGAAAAACTAATAGCAACAATTCGTTCAAGAGAAATATCAGCAAGTATAATACTGCAAGCACAATCTCAATTAAAAGCAATTTACAAAGACCATGCAGATACAATAGTAGGCAACTGTGACTCAACACTATTTCTAGGAGGAAAAGAAAAAACAACAGTAAAAGAATTATCAGAAACCTTAGGAAAAGAAACAATAGACTTATATAACACATCAGAAACAAGATCCAACCAAAAATCTTTTGGACTAAATTATCAAAAGACTGGCAAGGAACTTATGAGCCAAGATGAAATAACTGTAATGGATGGCGGTAAGTGTATATACCAACTAAGAGGAGTAAGACCTTTCTTGTCAGATAAATTCGATATTACAAAGCATAAGAATTACAAGTTATTGGAAGATTATGATAAGAAGAATTTATTTGATGTGGAAGAGTATTTAACAAATAGAGATAAGGTAAAGTTAAAATCAAGTTATAAAATAAATAGGTTAAATATTTGAGTTTATGGAGAAAGCAAAATGTGTGAAAATAGAAAATCATCTTTAATTATATTAAATATAAATGGTGAGCAATTTATTATGGAAAGTGATACAGAACTCACAAGGGATAAGAAAAATTATATTGAAGCAATATGTGAGACAATGTACGATGAAAGCAATGAATGGTATGAAAATATATATGATATGTCTCCATATGATATAGCTGAGCTATTTGAAAAAACAGTAGAGGACGAAGTAGGAATAAATGTTACATTTAAAGCGATAGACCTTGAAGTATCCATTTTAGAAGACTAGAAATAAAGTGTTGATAGGCGATAGAAATTAAAAACTCTATCGTCTATTTTTATACTCAAAATTAGGAGGTTAAGATGGTAAGGATAAGAAGTCCCACTTAAAACAATTTAATATATAAGGCATTTAGCGATTGAATTATAAGTTCAGTCGCTTTTTTAATTGAAATTTTTAGATTAAGGAGAAGAAATTAATGGATAGAGAAATGATAAATATTAATGCAAATTTAGTTAAAGAAGCTGAATTTTCAGAATTTGAAAAAGATGGAGAAAGTGTTCAAGTAGCAAATTTTGCTCTTGTAAAAAATTATGGAAAGGGCAAAGAATATACAAATTGCTCAGTATATGGAGAAAAGGTAGAAATTGTAAAAGAATTTGAAAAAGGAGATCTAATCCATGTCTTTGGATATTTCAAAGAAAACAAAAAAGGAGATAAGATCTACAAGAACTTTATAGTTAAATCACTAAACAAAATAGAAAAAAGACAAGAAAACGAGGAGGAATAATATGGAATTTTTTACAGCTGGAGTTGGAGTTTTAAAGACACTTGTAACTGCAATTGGTGCAGGTTTAGGAGCATGGGGAGTTATTAACTTAATGGAAGGTTATGGTAATGATAACCCTGGTGCTAAATCTCAAGGTATTAAGCAGCTTATGGCTGGTGGAGGAATTGTACTAATCGGTATTAAATTAATTCCACTACTTGCAAATGTTTTAAATTAGGAGAAAGTCTATGTTTGGTATCTTTGACAAGCTAACTGAATTTTTTAAGGATATGCTACTCGGAGGTATCAAAGCAAATCTTGAGTCCATGTTCTTAGATATAAATGACAAGGTAGGAGTTATTGCAACTGATGTTGGGAAAACACCAATGGGTTGGAATGGAGAAGTATATAACTTCATAAAAAACATTAATGATAATGTGATTGTTCCAATAGCAGGTCTTATCATAACAGCAGTTTTATGTATTGAACTCATAAATATGGTTATGCAGAAGAATAATATGCACGATACAGATACTTTTGAGTTTTTCAAATACATTATAAAGATGTTTATAGCAGTCTACCTTGCAAGCCATGCCTTTGAATTTTCAATGGCAGTCTTTGATGTGGCACAAAATCTTGTAAACAAAGCGGCAGGGGTAATTACTACTTCTGCCACTGTTTCAGGAGATCAGATAGTTGCAATGGTTGATGCATTAAAAGAAAAAGAAATAGGTGAGCTTTTAATGATACTAGTTGAAACAAGCCTAGTGAGGATTGCAATTCAATGTATATCTTTAACTATTACCTTAATAGTATATGGGCGTATGTTTGAAATATATGTCTACTCATCAGTATCATCCATACCATTTGCGACTATGGGAAATAAAGAATGGGGTCAGATTGGAACAAATTATATCAAGGGACTTTTTGCCTTGGGACTACAAGGTTTGTTTTTGATGATATGTTTAGGTATCTACACCGTTTTAATAAGAACGGTACAGGTTACAGATATTCACGCAAGCTTGTTTAGTATATTAGGATATGCTCTACTACTTGGACTTATGATGTTTAAGAGTGGAACAATTGCAAAAAGTATTATGAATACGCACTAGGAGGAATAAATGTTAAAAAAGAAAAATTGTGCTTTATTGGGACTTGGAATTTTATTGGGAAAAACTTATGAGATCTTAAAAGAGAAGAAAAGAAATGAAGAGATTAGAAACTTAAAGAGGAGAATAAATAGACTCGGAAGATGTCACAATGAATTTGTTATGTATCAAGGAGAATACAATGACAAAAATGAAGAAAAACAAGAAGAATTAGAAGAAAGAATTAGCTACCTAGAAGAAGAAACAATATCTAATTATGACCATATACTTGAACTTTCCAAAGAAGAAGTAGAGGGAGATTAAAATGGCATATGTACCAATACCAAAAGATTTGGACAAGATAAAAACAAAAGTTGCCTTTAACTTAACGAAAAGACAACTTATAGGTTTTTCTGTGGCAGGACTAATTGGCATACCAACCTATTTATTTATGAAGAAATATCTACCCAATGATGTTTCAATTATTGTAATGCTAATAGTAACCCTGCCAATCTTTTTTATAACCTTATATGAAAAAGACACCTTAACTTTTGAAAAGTATTTTAAATTTTTCTATCTTCATAAGTTTTATCAACCAACTAAGAGAATAAGAAAGGAGGCATACCTTGAAGCGAAGAAAAAAGCAAATCAGCGACTTAAATCTAAGGGAAAAACAATTAAAAAAAGACCGAAAGGAAGTAAGAAGGCTAAAAACAAAGAAAGATCCAACAAATAGTCTTCTAAGTGTTCTTTTAAAGAAAGAGAAAAAGAGATTTACTGTTGAGGATACTATTCCCTATATAAGAATGTTATCAGAGGGCATTTGCCAGTTAGACGAAAAAAATTATTCAAAGACAATTTCATTTCAAGATATAAATTACCAGTTGGCATTGGAAGAAGATAGAGATTTAATCTTTAACCAATTTGCCAACTTTTTAAATTCTTTTGATCCAAGTGTCCACATTGAACTTTCGTATGTAAATCAATTAGGAAGAAATAAAGACCTACAAGATGCAATTAAAATTGCTGATAAGGGAGACTTCTATGACGATGTAAGAAAAGAGTTTAGGGAGATGTTAAAGCTTCAACTTGCAAAGGGGAATAACGGACTTAAAAAGATGAAGTATATAACCTTTACAACAGAAGCTGATAACCTAGAGCAAGCAAGAGCAAAGTTAAATAGACTTGAAGTAGATATTTTATCTAACTTTAAATCTATGGGAGTAAGAGCAGAAAGTCTTGATGGAGAAGAAAGACTAAGACTTGTTCACGATATGTTAAATCCAGACAAGAGCTTTGATTTTTCATATAAAGATTTGAAGAAGAAAGAGTCTACAAAATCACATATAACTCCCAATATCTTTAATTTTGCACCAGCCAATAATTTTAAATTTGGCAAATATATTGGGGCAGTAAGTCATTTTCAAATACTTGCAAGCGAGTTATCAGACAGAATGTTATCTGAGTTTTTAGATATTGATGACAATATTTATGTAGCTTTTCATATAGATGTAGTTGAACAAGCAGAAGCCATTAAACTCATTAAGAGAAAGAACACAGACCTAGACAGAATGAAAATTGAAGAACAAAAGAAAGCAGTTCGAGCAGGATATGATATGGATATTATTCCTTCAGATATAAATACTTTTGGGGCTGATGTTAAGTCCATGTTATCTGACTTACAAAATAGGGATGAAAGGCTCTTTGTAGTTACCATTGTAATGATGAATTTTGCTAGGACTAATCAAAAATTAGAAAACACCATTGCTCAAATTTCATCAATTGCAAACAGACATAATTGTCAGGTAAAAAGATTATCTCATCAGCAAGAGCAAGGACTCATTTCTGTCTTACCTCTAGGAGTTAACCAAGTTGAGATAAAAAGATTTTTAACTTCATCATCAACGGCGGTATTTATGCCTTTTACAACAGAAGAGCTATTTATTGATTCGGCAAATTCTTTGTACTATGGATTAAATGCCCTTAGCCAAAACTTGATTATGGCAGATAGAAAGAAACTAAAGAACCCTAACGGATTAATATTAGGAACACCAGGTTCTGGTAAATCTTTCTCAGCAAAGAGAGAGATGGCAAATGCAATTCTTGTCACAGATGATGATGTAATTATTTGTGATCCTGAAGGCGAGTATTCAAACCTTGTAAAACAATTTAATGGAGAAGTTATTAAAGTTTCGGCAAAGTCAAAGGACTACCTAAATCCATTAGATATTAATATGAACTATGGAGATGGGGACGCACCTTTAAAAGATAAGGCAAACTTTATAATGTCTATGCTTGAACTTGTAGTAGGAGGATCTGGTCTTACTGCTGCAGAAAAATCTGTTATAGATAGGTGCTTACCAAAGATATATCAAAAGTATTTTGAAGACCCAAAACCAGAAAATATGCCTATATTAGGAGATTTATATGATATGCTCCTATCTCAAGAAGAGGGAGTTGGTAGGAAGCTCGCAACAGAAATGGAAATTTATGTTAAGGGAAGTCTTAATGTATTTAATAATAGGTCAAATGTTGATCTAAATAGGCAACTGCTTTGTTTTGATATAAAAGAGCTAGGAACACAACTAAAAAAAATAGGTATGCTTGTAATTCAAGACCAAGTTTGGAACAAGGTTTCCCTAAATAGAGGAAGCAAGTCTACAAGATACTATATAGATGAGTTCCACCTTTTATTAAAAGACCCACAAACTGCTTCATATTCAGTAGAAATCTGGAAAAGATTTAGAAAATGGGGAGGTATTCCAACAGGCATAACTCAAAACGTAAAAGACCTTTTAACAAGTCAGGAAATTGAAAATATCTTTGATAATACAGACTTTGTTCTAATGTTAAATCAAGCATCTGGAGATAGGGATATTCTTGCTAAGAAATTAAAAATATCGCCTTATCAGTTAAACTATATTACTAATTCAAATGCAGGTGAGGGACTATTATTCTTTGGAAATACTATTGTTCCATTTATAGATAAATTCCCTAAAGACACCATGTTATATAAGCTAATGACAACAAAACCAGAAGAAGCTAAGTAGGTGTGATATGGATAAAAAACTAAAAAAAGATTTTCAAAAGAAAATTATACGAAATAGGGACGCTCCTGAAAAAAATATGGATAGTAAACTTGTTCATTCAGATGATTATACCAATAAGATAATTAAGACTAAGGATAGGTTCGGAGATAAAATTTCAGAAAAAGAATCTAAACTTATTCATGAGAATGTATTAGCTAAAGATCAAAAACAAGATAAACTAAAAGATTTTCAGAAGTCTAAAAACAAGGAAAGAATTAGAAAAGAAGTTTTAGAAAATAAGGATAAGGCTGAAGAAACAAAACAAGCTAATCTTGAAATAAGGGCAGATGAAAGCTTTAAACTTGATGAAGACTTAGATGTAGACTTCAAAAAGGTAAATTTTGATAGTGATAACAGTAGAAATATTAATTCTAATAAACTAACAACAGATGATATTTCAGCTAAGGCTCAACCAATAAGCAATAAGAAGGCATCAAGTAAAAGACAAGTTCTTAAAAATTATGAGGATAAACTTATCCATAGTAAGGATAAATTCCAAGACAAAATTAACGAGAAAGAGTCTAAGCGAATCCAGACAAGTGAAGATAAACCTATCGAAGCAAAGAAAAGCAAGAGAGTGTATAGAAAAGATAAGTTTGTTAAAGATGAAGTAAGTAAGAACGAAAGTAATACTAATATCGATAAAAAGCAAAAGCAGAAACTTTATCAAGAAAAGAAGTTTAGGAATAAGGAAAAAATTTCTAAAGAGATAGATAAAGAAAATAAGCTAAGCGAAGTTGATACAGATAAAACTTTTGATAATTCTGAGCTTAAAGACAATAATCAAGAATTTATAAAGGATGAAAAGGAAACAAGCCTTAAACTTTCAGAACAAAAGAAAGTTAATAAAAAGAAGACCTACTACAAGAGAAAAAATTATGAAAGTGATAAATTCACTCGAAAGAAAATTGATGACTTAAAAAATGAATCTAAGAAAGTTACAACGAAAGATTCTAATAAGGCACAAGATGTTAAAGACTTTATCTCAGATAAAAAGATTGGAGAACTTGAAAAGTCTAAAAGTAAGCTAAAGGATAATATTTTAAAGAATAAAACTAAAGGAAGTCTATCTTCTGGGGTTTTATTATCTGGAGCTAAGTCTTCAGAGTTAGTGAGAGATTATTTAAGTTCAGGGTCTGATAATACTGGTGTAGAATCTGGAGAAAAGGTCGCTAATGTAAGCTCTAAACTCCAGCATGGAATAAGGAAGTATAAGCTAGATAAAAAGAAAAAGTCCTTAAAAAAGCTATCTAAACTTGATAAAAAAATAAGAAAGAGAAAAAGCAAGTTGGAGTTTAAAAGTGGATTAGAAGATTTAAAAAAGTCAGACGCCTATATAAAGAAAAATAGATTTAAGAAGTTTCACCAGAGAAAGCAAATGAAGAGCATGATAGCTAAAAAGCACGAAACAAGACTTGTAGATAGGGTTAAAAAAGCTATTTTAAGTTTAGGTAAGGCTTCTAAAGAGCTAATCATAAGGAAAAGTAAGATGGTTCTATTTCTAGTAATAGGACTAGGTCTTATGCTATCAATCATGATTGGTGGCGGAAGTGTTGGCATGAGTGGATTAAGCAACTCTGTCAACTCAGTAATGACAACAACATACCTATCACAAGATACAGTTCTAAGTGAAGTTAATCAAGAATTTTCATCAATGGAGTATGACCTACAATCACAAATCGAAAGTGTAAAGACAAGTCACCCTGGATATGACGAATATATCATAAACAAAGAAGGAGAAATTGGTCATAATACCCATGAACTTTTATCCTATATAACTTCAAGATGTGGAGAAGTAAAATCAGCATCTGAAGTAAAAGGAATTTTAAAAGATCTTTTCGATAAGATGTATAAGCTTGATTTTAAGGAAGAAATTGAAATTAGAACAAGAACAGTAGCAAGAACAAGATATGATAGTCGTGGCAATCCTTATACAAGCTATGAAAAAGAAGAGTACGAATATAAAAAGTTAATTGTAACTTTAAAGAAAAAAGAAATGGATGAAGTTGTTAGGGAAATATTTAAAGATTATCCAGACAATGTAGTTCATTATGAAGCTCTTCTTGAAGCTAAGGGAAATATGGGAGATGTTTTTGGAGCAGGTAATGGGGACTTAGGAGAAATAGTAGATAATCCAAATTTTGGAAATCCTGGTCTTGCTTTTGATTCTGAAACTGCCAAAGCCTTATTTAATGAAGCAGAAAAACATATAGGAAAAAGATATGTATTTGGAGCAAGTGGACCATCTAACTTTGACTGTTCAGGTTTTGTATGTTGGTCATTTACAAAGTCTGGTGTAAAGAGTATGCCAAGAACAACTGCATGGAGAATATACAAAGACTATTGCAATCCAGTAAGTCCAAGTGAAGCTCAACCTGGAGATATTATATTTTTCCACTCAACATATAACAGTGGAACTCCAATATCTCACGTAGGAATATACGCAGGTAACGGAATGATGATTCACGCAGGAGATCCAATTCAATACACATCAATAAATTCAAAATATTGGAAATCACACTTTTATGGTTTTGGAAGACCAAGATAGAAGGGAGATATTATGTGAACAGGAAGCTGATAAGTATTAGGAACAAAAAGAAAAAAATAGAAGAGAAATTGAAAGATTTAAATGCAAAATACAAGGAAATTTGCGATGAAGAAATACAAGTTGAAAATGAAGAAATAATTGTAACTCTAAGGAGGAACAATATTAGCTTGGAAGAATTAATGGAGAAAATCAATGCTAGAAAAAAACGAGGATAATTAGAAAATTGTAGACAAAAGATTAGAATTACAAACGTATATATCTCAAGATAAAATGAGTGAAAAAAATCTTGACCGAATCGGTTTATAATGTTATCATAGATATAAACCAATTCGGTTTATTAAATTTTAATGAGGAGGAAACTACTTGGAAAATTTTTTGAATTTACCTATGGAAAAGCAAAATTTAATTATTGATGCCGCATTAAAAACATTTGCAAAGCATGGATATAAAAAAACATCTATAAGTGATATAGCCAGTACTGCAGTAATTTCCAAAGCTATGGTATTCCATTATTTTGGAACAAAGAAAGAGCTATACCTATACTTGGTAAATACCTGTGTCGACAGTATTAGCACTGAAGTTGTCGAAAAATTTGATGACAGTATTACAGATTTATTTGATAGGATTTTGCATACTAGCAAGCTTGAGCTTACTTTGATGGAAAAACATCCTAATATTCCTTCGTTTATTCAGAGTGCATATTTTGAAAATGATGATGAAGTTAAGGAAGAGATAAGAACTATTTTTTGCAAAGATGATGGCAAAACTATCGGAAAAAAAATAACTTTTGATGGCGCAGATTTTTCAAAATTTAAAGATGATATTGACCCAAAGCTTGTCATGAACATGATTGACTGGATTGCTGAGGGATACATGAGCAAAATTTCAGACGTGGAAGAGACTGATTATGATGAATTATATAGAGTGTTTGAAGAATGTCTGCAACTCTTTAAAAGGAATTTTTATAAGTGATTATAAAAAAAGAATGTTGAAAGGGGAAATATTATTATGACAAAAAATGTAATTGAAATCCAGAATCTCACAAAGCAATATGGCAAGCATAGAGGAATTGACAATGTTAGTTTTTCTGTTGAGGAAGGGGAAATTTTTGGTTTCATTGGTCCAAACGGTGCAGGGAAATCTACTACCATTCGTACTTTATTAGCTTTGATTCATCCAACATCAGGAAGTGCCACTATTTTCGGAAAGGATTGTATCAAGGAAGCCCCTGTTATTGCGCAGGATATAGGCTACCTACCCTCTGAAACTTTTTTCTATGAAAATATGAAGGTACAGGATTTGCTGAACTATGCGGCGGCATTATACAAAAAAGACTGTTCAAAGAGGATTGAGGAATTAACTTTTCGCCTTAACCTTGATGTCACCCGAAAAATCCGTGACTTATCGTTTGGAAATAAAAAGAAGGTGGGGATTGTTGCAGGGTTACTCCATTCGCCAAAGCTCTTGATGTTAGATGAACCGACAAGTGGTCTTGACCCTTTGATGCAACAGACATTCTTTGATATTCTACGCGAGGAAAATCAAAAGGGAGTAACCATATTGTTTTCTTCCCACATCTTGAGTGAAGTTCAAAAAATGTGTAATAGAATTGCAATTCTCAAAGATGGGAAAGTAATTAGTCTTGAGAACATTGAAACTATGCGCTCCAATGCCTACAAAAAAATAATTCTTCATATGCCTGAATCAACTGAACTTCAGACGCTTGATATGGAGGGAGTGAGCAATTTTGAACAAAATGGGGCGCAAGTCAACTTTTTATTCAAAGGCGATGTAAACATTCTTCTTGACAGTCTCCGACAACATCAGATGCTTGACATTCTGATAGAAGAACCGTCACTCGAAGAGATATTCATGCACTACTACAAATAACGGGAGGTGAATTTTATGTGTGTGTTTCGATTTGAATTAAAGCAATACAAAACCTCAATTATTATATGGGCGTTGTCTTTATCATTGGCGATTATGTTTCTTCTTCCAATGTTCAGCGGAATTATGACGGAAGATAAATCGTCAGTCGTGAGTTCGCTTCAAGACAATCCTATGATGGATGCAATGGGGATTAGTGCGGAAAACTTTTTCAGCCCACTCGGAGTGTACGCTTTTTTGAGCAGCTTCCTAATGCTCGCCGCCAGTATTCATGCTATCAATCTCGGTCTGTCGATTATAACCAAAGAGCATATGCAAAATACCGCAGATTTCTTAATGACAAAGCCATATAGCAGGAAGCAGATATTTCTTTCAAAGATGGCAGCGGGTTTATGTGCGATATTCATTATAGCCATTGCATATTGCATTGGTGGATTTGTGGCAATGTTCATCGCAACAGGTGGTGGCTTTGATAATGCTATATTCGCACTTTTATCACTTGTATTTCCTCTTTTGCAAGTTCTTTTTCTACTGATTGGCGTTCTAATCGGCGTAATTATTTCAAGGGTTGGCTCTACATTACCGCTTGCGCTGGGGGCTGCTTTTGGACTTTATGTTACAGGGCTGTTTTCAAATGTCGTCAATAGTGATATTGCAAGACGGTTTTCACCGTTCCGATATTTTAACAGCAACTATATTATGGAAAATACACAATACGAAAGCAGTTACTTGATATTATATATCGTATTGCTTGTAATTTCCATAGTAGCAAGCTATATGATTTACATGAAAAAAGATATAAAGATGGTACTTTAGAAAGGGGGTACAGATATGAAAGCAATTGTTTTCAGAGAGTTAAAAGCAAACCGAAAAGGCCTTTTTATATGGATGGCCGGAATGCTGTTCATGGTGGCGATTGGAGCCGCAGAATACGGAACCGTTGTAGAAAATGCGGTGTCTATTATTCCGATGATGGACGCGCTGCCTCGCATTGTAAAAGTAATATTCGGCATGGATATTCTGCCCATAGATACACCCCTCGGTTACTATGTTTGTATGTACTTATGGTATAGCATGGTGGCTTTTGCTCATGCGATAGTGCTGGGGGCAACCATTATAGCAAAAGAAGAAAGGGACAGGACCGCGGAATTTATATATACAATGCCGTATTCGCGCAAAACCATTATCAGTGGGAAAATCATCGCAGCCGCAATTAATGTTCTATGTATGACAATTTTTACATTTTTGTGTATTATCCTTACATTGGTCTCTCAAATGAACGGCGAGAGTATCATGCCCGAAATTTTGACGACTATGATTGGTATGTTTTTTGCACAAATGTTATGCCTTGCTCTTGGATTGTTTTTTTCGTCTCTGTTCAATTATCACCGCACAGCAATGTCAATGGCGATTTCATTCTTTGCGTTGTCGTTTGTTTTAGCAACAGTTATTGAATTTGTAGGAAATATGGAGTTTTTGAATTTTCTGACCCCATTCCGATATTTCTTTGCTCCATATGTTGTGACAAATGGGATCAGTTCAGTATATCTACTACTAAGCCTATTCTTCGCTGCAGTTTTCGTTTTCCTCACCTATAAGCTATACAAAAAAAGAGATATACATTGCTAAATGAAATGGCTTTGACAAAAAAAGCTGAATGGATACTTTGTCCTGCTTGCCAAAACAAGACTCGGATTAAAGTTCACGAGGACACAGTATTGTTAAATTTCCCATTATTTTGCCCGAAATGTAAACATGAAACTTTAATTAATGTACAACAAATGAATATGTTAGTTATCAAAGAGCCAGACGCAAAGACGCAGAGCCGATAGCATGCAAGATTAAAATTGCGGTTATCGGCTCTTTTTTTAGCTCTACAATATAGCACCTAAACACAAAACCGTTGCCATACAACGATATTGGGTTTTGAGATGTTGCGGCGGTTTGAAATACTACATTTCAGCCGCCGTTTTTCTTTTCAAAGAATTGAAATTCGTAGGGTGTATTAAAGTTGCCCTTTTTAAAGATACGGCGGTATTGAGGAAGGTGTTGCCGTGTCTATTTTTAATTATCATAGGGCATACAAATTCTATCTATTAAAAAAATCCTATATCACCCAATGGGATATTATTGCTATCAATATGAACACACGCATCACCTAATAGGTATATATAGTTCCAAAAATGCTCGACTGTATTTTCAGTCGGGCATTTTTGCGTTTAATTTAAAGTTTTTAAAAAAAGTTTCTCAAAAGTTTGGCAGCTTTGTAATTCCCACCGTAGTAGTGGTGAAAGGGGAACAAGAAAGTCACCACCCGAAAGGGGGTGAGAATATGAAACCTAGTAACCATGATCAAAGTAAAAGGCACGCCTTTGATAGCTTTTGCAAAAAAATCCTAAAGAATGAGGCACGAGATTATTACGATGAATTGAAACGTCAACGTAAAAAGGAAAAAAGCTTTTCAGATTTATCTTTAAAGGAAATGGATCAGCTTTATACAGTAGACAAATACTTTGTTACTGAACAAATTTTCAATGTCTTAGGTCTTGATGTCATTGTTACAGATGATTTTATTGCAGGGGCGTTAGAGAATTTGCCAGAACAGAAACGAGATATTATCCTACTTTCCTATTTCCTTGAACTATCTGACAGAGAAATAGGGGACAAGCTGAATATGTTGCGTTCAACCGTACAGTACCAAAGGACAAGAACTTTGCAAATGATAAAAACTTTTATGGAGGGAGATGTCCATGAGTAGCAAGGGAAAAAACAATCAATTACTTTCCTACCCTCTCATTGTATTGGCTGCAAGTGGTGATGTTGATGCTATTAATACCATTCTTAAACATTATGAAGGGTATATCGCTGCACTATCTACAAGGCAGTTATACGATGAATGGGGACTTAGGAGAAATAGTAGATAATCCAAACTTTGGAAATCCTGGTCTTGCTTTTGATTCAGCCACTGCTAAAGCCTTATTTAATGAAGCAGAAAAACATATAGGAAAAAGATATGTATTTGGAGCAAGTGGACCATCTAACTTTGACTGCTCAGGATTTGTATGTTGGTCATTTACAAAGTCTGGTGTAAAGAGTATGCCAAGAACAACTGCATGGAGAATATACAAAGACTATTGTAATCCAGTGAGTCCAAGTGAAGCTCAACCTGGAGATATTATATTTTTTCACTCAACATATAACAGTGGAACACCAATATCTCATGTAGGAATATACGCAGGTAACGGAATGATGATTCACGCAGGAGATCCAATTCAATACACATCAATAAATTCAAAATATTGGAAATCACACTTTTATGGTTTTGGAAGACCAAGATAGAAGGGAGATATTATGTGAGCAGAAAGCTTATAAGTATTAGAAACAAAAAGAAAAAAATAGAAGAGAAATTGAAAGATTTAAATGCAAAATACAAGGAAATTTGCGACGAAGAAATACAAGTTGAAAATGAAGAAATAATTGTAACTCTTAGGAGGAACAATATTAGCTTGGAAGAATTAATGGAGAAAATTAATGATAGAAAAAGAGAAGAAAAATTAAAAGAAAAGGAGAACATTCATAATGAAGAAATTTAATACGAACAGACTAAGAGCCTTTTTTATGGCTCTTTTATTAGTTTTAACATCAACCTCAACTACTAATGTACTAGCTAAAGCTGATGATACAGATGGTAGTAAAAAAGTTATAGAGAGTTCTATAAGTGAAATTAGTGATTTAGAAAATCAGATCAAAGACTTAAATGATAAGAAACAAGAAGACCAATCAAAGATAGATGAATTAAAGGAAAAGTTAGAATCTTGCAAAGATAATGGAGAAAAACTAAAACAAGAAAAGTCCAAGTTAGAAGAAGAGATTAGAGATAAAGACAATAAGATTGCTCAATTGGAAAAAGAAATTGAGGATCTTAAAAACTCCAATAATGATGAACTAATAGCAGAAATTACTCAGCTTAAAGATGAATTAAAAAGATTACAAGATGTAAATGAAAAACTAAAAGAAGATTATTCATCTACAAAATGGGAGTTAGAAGCTGAGAAAGAAAAGGCTGATAAAAATGAAAATCAAATCAAAGAAATGCAAGAAAAGCTCGAGTCTTTAGAAGGGGAACTTGCAAATAAGACTAAAGAAATCGAGGATAAAGATAATAGAATTAAGGACTTAGAAAAAGTTCTTGATGAAAAAGATACTAAGATAAAAGAACTAGAGTCTAAAAAGAAAGAAACAGAAAATTCTAAGGCAGAATGTTGTAAGAAAATTGAAGAGCTTCAAAAGGCGATTGATAGTTTAAAAGTATCTTCTGAAAATACAAAAAAAGAATTAGAAGATAAGATTAAAGGACTAGAAGAAAAACAAAAAGTTTCTGAAGAAGAAATTAAAAAGCTAAAAGAAGAATTAGATAAGAAAATTGAAGAAGCAAAGAAGTTAATAGAGGAAGCAAATAAAAAAGCGAAAGAAGAACTTGAAAAACAAGCTAAAGATGAAAAAGATAAAAATCTAAACCAAGACTTATCTAAGAAATTAGATGAACTTCTAAAACTCCAAAAAGAAAACAAAGAAAAGAAAGAAGATAAGAAATCTCAAGATAAGAAGTGGGATGAACTTTTGAAAGCTGATGACAAGAATATCCTAAATCAATTTGATCTTAACAAGATGAAAAAGCAAGAGGAACAACAAGGCAAAAAACAAGTTAAAGATGAAAAAGAATTTGCAGTTTTTCAAGTAGACAAAAACTTTTATAACATTATTAACAAAGATGGTAAGACAACAGTCTACATGGATGTAAAAACTTATGTAGACCAAGGAAGAACTATGATTCCAGTAAGATATATCGCTTATACTCTAGGTTTTAATGTTGAGTATGACAACTCTACTCGTGAAGCTATTTTCTCAAATAAAGAGAATAATATCCTAGCTAAAAAGACATTAAGACTAAATATTGATACTGGTGTTATGAAAGATTCGGATGGAAAGGTCTACAATTCAGATGTTAAGCCAGTGATTATAAATGGAAGAATTCATGCTTCAATTTCAAATATTGCTAAAGCTTTTGGAGCAAGTCATGGAGATATTAAAGATGGCAAAAACCAAACAATAGAATGGGACAATGCTAGAAAAGCAGTCTATGTATTTAAAAATGTAAAATAAGAAAGGATAGAAAAATGAATAAGAGTATTAAACGAGGAGTAGCCATAGCGTTACTCCTTTTTACATTTACAGTACCAGCAACTACATTTGCTATGACAAATGAAGGGCAAATAGAAAGTCAAAACGAATCAATCTATGAACCACAAAAAGAAGAATTTGAAAAAATGTTTAAAGATGATGTTTTTACACCATCAAAAGAAGAAATTCCTTATCAAGATGTTCCAAGAATACCAGGAAATACAAGTGAAGCAAATAAGCCTTCAAATAATCCTCCAAAGAAAACACCACTTGTAAAAGGTGGTAATACAAAGGCAGTAAATAGTCTTGCGACACAAGAAAATAAGGCAAGAGGTTCAGTAATTGAAAATGTAGATAGGAATGGAAAAGATATTACACCAAGTGGAGATACAGAAAAAGATAAAGAAAATCCAGTAGATGTAAGACAATTTTTAACATTTCAAACTAAAAGTGGAAAAACTATGCACCTAATAGTGGATCACTCATCAAATCAAGATAATGTAAGGCTATTGACAGAAGTAGGAGAGCAAGACCTACTTAATATGATTGAATCAGAAGATAAAAATACTATAAAGGTTGAAGAGCCTAAGAAAGAAGAAGTAAAAAAAGAAGAACCTAAGACTGTTCCAGTAAAAGAAGAAAAGAAAAGTGGAATAGGTTCATTTCTAATTGTTGCACTTGTAATTGGAGGAGTTGTAGGAGCAGGATACTATTTTAAGGTAGTTAAAGCAAAAGAAGATAGAATGTTGGAAGACTTTGAAGAAGATGATGAGGATTATATTAGTGAGTCAGAAGATGATGACGATGATGAAACTCACGAAGAATCTTTAGATGAAGATGATGAACTATTATAATAATTTTTAAAAGCTTGAGCGAGAGAGAAATCTTTCGCTCTTTTTTATTTATGGAGGTATGAATGAAGCTAGTAATAGCAGAAAAGCCAAGTGTAGCAGTTACAATTGCAAAAGTAATTGGAGCAAGAACAAGAAAAAACGGATATTATGAGGGAGGTGGATACATTGTTTCATGGTGCGTAGGTCATTTAATTCAAATGGCAAGTCCAGATAAGATAGACGAAAAATGGAAGAAATGGACAATAGACACTCTTCCTATAATCCCAGAAGAATATATTTATGAAGTATCTAAAAGCACTAAGAAACAATATGGAGTTTTAAAGAAACTTTTAAACGATAAGAACATCGACACAGTTATAAATGCTTGTGATGCTGGTAGAGAGGGAGAACTTATCTTTAGGCTTGTATATAATCAAGCTAAATGTAAGAAGAAGATTCAAAGACTTTGGATATCTTCAATGGAAAACAAAGCTATTGAAGATGGCTTTAGAAATCTTAAAGACGGGGAAAACTTTGAAGAGTTATATAGATCGGCAAGTGCAAGAGCAATTGCGGATTGGTTAGTGGGAATGAATTTAAGTAGGCTTTATTCTTGCATTTACAAGGAAACATATTCAGTTGGTAGAGTACAAACACCAACTTTATATTTAATAGCTAAAAGAGATAGTGAAATAAACCTATTTAAGAAGCAAAAATATTATACAGTTGACCTATCTTATAAAGGATTGAAACTTGTATCAGATAGAATTGATAAAATTGAAATTGCGGAACAACTATTAAATCTACTAGAAGATGAAATATTTATTACAGAGGTAGAAGATAAAGAAATAAGCACAAAACCAGATAAGCCTTATGATCTCACTACCTTACAAAGAGAAGCAAATAAATATTTTGGGTATTCAGCAAATGATACTTTAAATCTAGCACAAGGTTTGTATGAAAAAAAGTTAATCACATACCCAAGAACGGATAGCAGGTATTTAACCGATGATATGGTTAATACTATGAAAGAATTATTAGAAGGACTTGAAGAAGATTTTAAAATCAATAAATCAAACTTTAAGTCTATTTTTAATTCATCTAATGTTACAGACCACTATGCGATTATTCCTACTATATCAGGTATTGTAAAAGCCAAAGATTTATCTGATAAAGAAAGCAAAATCTATAATCTAATTAAGGGTAAATTACTTGCTTCATGTTCGGATAACTTAAAGGAATCTAGCAGAAAAATCAGATATGAATATGATAAATTTAACTTCAATGCAAGTGGCAAGACTGTAATCGATGAAGGTTATACCAAGTATCTAAAGAGCTATGGAAAAGAAAAACAAGAAAATGAATTACCAGATATAAAGACTGGAGATAAAATTAAGCTAACTTCTAAAAATATATCTGAGAAATTTACAAAAGCTCCAAGTCATTATAATGAAGATACACTTTTAAAGGCTATGGAGAATGCAGGAGTAGAGTCTTTGGAGAAAGACATAGAAGTGGAGAGAAAAGGCTTAGGTACACCAGCTACAAGAGCAGGAATTATTGAAAATCTTATCCATAAGGATCTCATAAGAAGAGATAAGAAAAATTTACTTGTAACAGAAAAAGGCAATAGACTTGTATCGATTGTAGAGGATAAATTCAAATCAGCAGAAACAACATCTGAATGGGAAATGAAACTTGCAAAGATTAGCTCTGGCGAAGTAGATAAAGAAGACTTTTTAAGAGAAATAGAAAATAGTATAAGGGAGCTTGTAGATAGGTACAAGAACAATCTAAATGAATAAGGTAAAAATATTAGAGCTTTTCGGTGGCATAGGTGCTATTAGAAAGGCTTTTATTAATTTAAAGATACCTTATGAAGTTGTTGATTATGTAGAAATAGATAAGGCTTGTGTTAAATCATACAACGCACTTTATGGAGAGAGTTATGAGCCAAAATCAGTAGTAGGATATAAAGCTCCTAATGAAAAGATAGACTTAATTATGCATGGAAGTCCTTGCCAAGACTTTTCAAGAATAGGAAAAAAGCAAGGAGGAGTAAAGAATTCAGGAACTAGATCAAGCTTACTATTTGAAACAATTAGAATAATTAAAGAAATGAAAGAAAAACCTAAATGGATAATTTGGGAAAATGTAAAGGGAGTCCTTGATAGAAATATGAAGGACTC
>NZ_JADRHM010000018.1 GCF_018205345.1 Fusobacterium sp. DD2 | reverse complement strand
AGGACAACCATTTGGTTGTCCCATTTATAAAAACTATTATTTAGTTCCTTTTTTGTAAGCTCCTTCAGAACCAAATACATCTACTATTTTAGTTTTGTAGTAAGCTTTCATTTCTTCTTTTGCAGCTCCTAAGTATTTTCTAGGGTCAAATTCTTTTGGATTTGTTCCTAATACTCTTCTTACTGCAGCAGTAAATGCAAGTCTTCCATCAGTGTCAACGTTTATTTTAGCTACTGCTGAGCTTGCAGCGCTTCTTAATTGAGCATCTGGTATACCAATTGCATCTTTAACTTCTCCACCATATTGTTTAATCATATCTGTATATTGTTTAGGTACAGCTGATGAGCCGTGTAATACGATAGGGAATCCAGGTATTCTTTTTTCTATTTCTTTTAATATATCAAGTCTTAATTTAGGATCTTCACCTGGTTTGAATTTGTGAGCTCCGTGAGAAGTTCCAATAGCTATTGCTAAAGAGTCAACTCCAGTTTTTCCTATAAATTCTTCAACTTCATCAGGGTTAGTGTAAGTATGAGATTCAGCTTTAACATCATCTTCTATACCAGCTAATACTCCTAATTCAGCTTCTACAGTTACGTCAAATTTGTGAGCATAATCTGCAACTTCTTTTGAAACTTGAATATTTTTGTCAAAATCATAGTGAGATCCGTCGATCATTACTGATGAGAATCCAGATTCAATACATAATTTAACAGTTTCTAGGTCTGGTCCATGGTCTAAGTGAAGAGCCACTGGAATATCAGAACCCATATTTCTTGCTCTATCTACAGCTGCTTTAGCTAATAAAGGTGCAACATCTGGACCCATATAAGTTAAAGCTCCTTTTGAACATTGTAATATAACAGGTGATCCCATTTCAGCACAAGCTTCAACTATAGCAAGTGCCATTTCCATGTTGTTAAAGTTAAATGCAGGTACTGCATAACCCTCTTTGTTTGCTTTAGCAAACATTGCTTTTGTGTTTGTAAGACCTAAGTCTTTGTAATTATATCCCATTTTTGCCCTCCTTAAAATTATATTTCAATTTTAACAAATATTTTATATAAAATCAATTACAGAATAGACAATTATGATTTTAGATTAGTTTTTTACTTTTATCTGCTCCAAAATATATCTGAAAAACCATTTTATTTTCATTCTTTTTCTGACCATTACCAGAGCTTGAGGCACCAGATCAATTACATTTTCTATAACGGTCTGATACTTATTAAACTTACCATTCAAAAGTTTCTTAGTAGTAACAATCCATGAAAGAAGCATCAAATTATATATTCTTAAAAAATTCAGTGTAAAATTACGCATTCCTTCTTCAGTAATATAAAATTTATATATTTTAAATATAACTCTTCCCTCTTGTGTATAAAATATCTGTAGTAAACATGTCATAAAATATAGGAAAAATAAAAATTTTATCTTTCCCATATTTTTTTTGACATCTATCTTATATTTAAAATTTAAAAACAGAAAAATCAAAGTCGTTATAAATATCACATATAGATTATCACAAAGGATATTTATCCCAAGTAGTATCATCAAACTACTTTTTAACAACTTCTACTCCTCCCATATATGGAACTAGTGCTTTTGGTATTAAGAAAGATCCATCTTCTTGTTGATAGTTTTCCATTACTGCAACTAGAGTTCTTCCTACAGCTAATCCTGAACCATTTAATGTATGGCAGTATTCACTCTTAGAACTTCCATTTGGTCTATATTTAAGTCCCATTCTTCTAGCCTGGAATGCTTCACAGTTTGAGCAAGAAGAAATTTCTCTATATTTATTTTGAGATGGTACCCATACTTCAATGTCATAAGTTTTTGCTGCTCCAAATCCTATATCTCCAGTACATAATTGGATAACTCTATAAGGGATTTCAAGTCTTTTTAATACATCTTCAGCATTGCTTACCATTTTTTCTAATTCATCATATGAACTTTCTTGGTTAGTTATTTTTACCATTTCAACTTTGTTAAATTGGTGAAGTCTTATGATACCTTTAACGTCTTTACCATATGATCCAGCTTCTCTTCTGAAACAAGGTGAATAAGCTGTATAATATTTTGGTAAATCTTTTTCGTCTAATATCTCTTTTCTGTGGATATTTGTCATTGTAATTTCTGAAGTAGAAATTAAGAACATATCATCAGTTGTTCTATACATATCATCTTCAAATTTAGGTAACTGACCTGTTCCTTCACATATCTCTCTTTTTACGATAAATGGAGTGATATGTTCAGTATATCCATGTTCTAATGTGTGCATGTCAAGCATGAAGTTGATTAAAGCTCTTTCAAGTCTTGCACCCATTCCTCTATATAGAACGAATCTAGATCCTCCTAATTTAGTACCTCTTTCAAAGTCAAGAATTCCTAATTCTTCTCCTAAATCCCAGTGAGCTTTAGGTTCGAAATCAAATTTTCTAGGTGTTCCCCATCTTCTGATTTCAACGTTATCATTATCATCTGCTCCTACTGGAGTTCCTTCTTGATACATATTAGGAATTGTCATTTGGATATACCCCAATTTTTCTTCAACTGCTGCAAGTTTTGCATCTAATTCTTTAATATCTGAAGAAACTTTTCCCATCTCTTCAATTAGTTTGCTTGCATCTTTTTTCTCTTTTTTAAGTTTAGCAATTTCAGCAGATTCAGTATTTCTTCTTTGTTTTAAAAGTTCTACTTCTCCTAAAATTTCTCTTCTTTGATCATCCAATTGAAAAAACTCATCAAGATTAAGGTCGTTGTGTCTATTTTTCAACATCTCTTGGACTTTTTCTCTGTTTTCACGTATGAATTTTAAATCTAACATACTCTTCTCCTCCAAATACTATTAATTATTTTATTTATTATATCCTAGTCTTTTTATAGTGACATCCTGCTGTTCCACTCCTGCTAAATCCAAATAGCAGTTTGGAGACATATTCTCAATCTCCAAGGACAGTGTATTGCCATTTCTGTAGAAATTAATCAAACGAGCTTTAAGGTCTCTTTTTACAGTTTTACCTCTTTTTTCCTTTATCTCAATAATCTCGTCTCTATTTAATACTTCTACAATTTTATCTATATCACTTTTCTCTCCATCAATTTCATAAATTACATTTTTAAATTCTTCCATTATGGAGGACTTTCTAGGTACTTCCTCTACTTTATGCACTTTAAAACCCAGCACAGCATTTTCATTAAGTCTCTTTAAAACCTCTTCATTGGAAATCTCTGCATCTGTTTCAAAGTCCATAACCTCATTATATGCCTCAGTTCCTAAGGATATTGGGTTCCCAAAGGACATTTTAGGTCTTGGGTGGTAACCTTCGCTATATTTTACAGGGATTTCCGATTTGTTGAAAAGTCTTTCAAAAAATCTTAACAAATCTAGATGGGATATAAACTTCATTTCTCCACATTTGTCAAAATAAACTCTTTTTTTCATCGTTACCTCATCTTTTCTTGTATTTATCTCCTATATTTTACCACTTTTAACTGAAATTTCAAATAACTTTTTATTTATCTTTTAATTTTTTCTCTAATTCTCTTACTTTTTTTACCAGTTCTGGTATTCTTTTCATCGAAACTCTAACTTTTAAATCTTCTCTATGGTCCATTAGTGGATATCCTGATAAAATCTGGTTATCTTTTACCTCTCCGCTGACTCCAGATTTTGCCCCTATTATGACGTTGTTACCTATTTTTAAATGTCCTGCTACACCAGTTTGTCCTGCTATTGTAGTGTTATTTCCAACTTCTACACTTCCAGCAATTCCAACTTGAGAAATAATTAAGCAGTTTTCTCCAATAATATCATTATGAGCAATTTGAACAAGGTTATCAATTTTTGTGTAACTTTTAATCACTGTATCCCCAATTGCTCCTCTATCAACAGTAGTATTAGCACCTATTTCAACATTATCCTCTACAACAACATTTCCAATCTGATCTATTTTTGTATTCTTACCATTTACTTTTACAAATCCAAATCCATCAGATCCAATTACAGCTCCTGGTTGAATCACACAATTTTTGCCAACTTTACAAAACTCTCTTACTGTAACATTTGGATATATTACAGTTCCCTCTCCTATTTCAACACCTTCACATATTGTTACATTTGGGTATAAAGTAACATTGTCACCTATTACAGCATCATGTCCTATATATACTCCCGGTGCAATATTTACATTTTTTCCAATACTTGCTGAATCTTCAATCTGTTTTTCAAATGATCTTACTTTCTTTTTAAAGAATCCTAATAATTTTGGCATCAATGTTCTTGGGTTTTCTTTAACTACTAAAAACATCTTTCCAATATTTGGAAATACCTTTAAATCAGGTACTAATATTACTTTAGCTTTTGTTTCATTAAGATTTTTTAAGAATTTTTCATCTGATGCAAATGTTAAACTATCCTCCTTAGCTTGAAAAAAGGGAGCAAGCCCAGAAATGTATTCCAGACTTAAATCTCCCTTTACTTCACAGCCTAGGAGAGTAATCAGATCCTTTATTTTATACTGCATAATTACCTCCTAAATTTATCCTTATTCTACTTAGTTTTTTCCATTTCAGTTATTACTTGTTGTGTTATATTTGTTCCACCATATTTTATTGCTCCATCTTCAAATATGTAATCGTATTTTCCAGATTTTGCAACTGACTCTATAGCTTTAGTCATTGTGTTGTCAATTTCCTGCATTCTTGTGTATTCTTCTTTACTTAATTTAGTTTGAGAATCTCTAACGAATTTTTGGAATTCTTCAACTTGTTTTTGGAAATCTTGTTTTTCTTTATCTGTTAATTTATTTCCTTTTGATTGAAGTTCTAATTGACTTTTTTGAAGAACAACCTCTTTTTGTTTAATTTGATTTTCTAATCTATCTCTTTCCTTAGATAAATTTTCCTGAACAATTTTTGTTTTTGAATATTTCATAAATGCTTCTTGAGAATTTACATACCCAATTTTTTCAGCAAATACTGAAACTGAAGCTAATAAAGCCACTGCTGTAATCATTACTTTTTTCATTTAATGTAACCTCCTAGTATTTCTTGTATATAATCTTAGAATGATTGTCCCATATTGAAGTAGAACTGCATTCCATCATCTGACATTTTATTTCCTACTGGCCATCCAAAGTCAAATCTTAATGGACCAATTGGTGTATTAAGTCTTAATCCCACACCTGCAGTAGTTCCTATTTTCTTGTAGAAATCTGCATCATGATCATAAGTTAAATCTCTTCCTTTGTAGTTCCATGCTCTACCTGCATCAAAGAACACTACAAATCCTAAAATATCATTAAACTGAGTTCTGTTTTCTATTGTACCTATAAGTTTTTCTGTACCTTTGAAGAATCCACCATCATATCCTCTTAAAGTGTTTCCTCCACCAACCCAGAATCTTTGTCCTTCTTTTGTACTGTCAGTTTGAATTCCTCCAACTACTCTATAAGCGAATATATTCTTTTTGAATAATCCTCTGTGGTAAGTTCTGAATTCTGCAGTTACGTTACCAAATGTATCAGCTTTATAACCACTTGCATAACCTCCTTCTAATTGAAGTTTTGCAAATATACCAGCTGTTGGGTTCCAATAATGGTTTCTGCTGTCATATGTAATAGATGGGAAAATACTCCAGATATAGTACTTGTCATTAAGTCCTTCAGCTTTGGCATTATTGTATCCTCTCCAGTATGTCTGACCATCTCTTGCATCAAAGAAATAACTCATATCAGATTTTTCTTTTACATATTCAAGTTTAGTTCCTAAACCTAATCTTACATATTTATTTAGACCTTTACCTATGCTCAATCTACCACCATAAGTATCCATCTTATTAAATACAGCACTATCACTGTCTTCATAACTGTTTTTGTATAAGCTCCATCCCCATGAAATTCTGTCAGTATCTTTAATCCATGGATCATAGAAGTCTATTGAGAAACTTGTATAGTCTTTATTTGATTTTTCAAATGTAACTCCAAGCTCTTGCCCTTTACCTTGCCAGTTAGTGTCTTTAACAGATAATGTTCCCATTAATCCAATTTCAGAACCATAAGAGATAGCTCCTTGTAACATTGCTGTTCTCTCTTCATCTAATAGAAGAATTATATCTCTACCATCTGGATCTCCAGGTATATCTCTAACTTCATACTTAACATTTTTAAAATGTCCAAGTCTCATAAGGTTAGCTACAGTAGCATCATAGTTTCTAGAGTTGAATATTTGATTATCATGAATTTCAAGCTCTCTTTCTATAACATATGGTTTTGTTTTTAAAACGTCATCTGTAGCCTTTCTTCTAGCACCTTTCTGTTTAGTTACCATTTTCTTAAGTTGAATATTTCTGATAACTCCCTCAGAAAGATATATTTCCAATTCAAGATTAGGATTTAATCCAATATCTGTTACTTCTGCAAGAACATATCCATCATCCTGATATTTTTTCATTATTCTATCTCTATCTTCTCTGATAGTATTGATATTAAATACTTTTCCTGGTTGAGTCTGTATAATTTTTAGTAAATCACTTGTTGAATAAACAGTATTACCAATTATGTTAATACCATTTATTACTGGGTTTTCTAAAACATTATAAACTACCTTTACACCATCTCTGGTTTTGATAACATCAGGCATAACATCTCTAAAGAAACCACTTTCTATTAGATTTTTATGTCCTTCTATTATCTTGTTCTTTGAAAAATACTCTCCAGCTTTTACAGGTATAAGAGTTCTTATAACACTGTCTGATAGGTGAGTATTACCGATAACTTCAACATCAGAAACTACAAGGGTAGTATCTACCTTCTCTCTTTCTGATAATGGAATTATTCCCTCTCCCTCAAGAATCTTTTTTGCATTTGGATTTTCTGTTACGTCAACAACTAATTTGATTCCACCATCAAATGGTGATGGGTATATAGCGACATCATCTACAGATTTCAGATCTTTTATCGCCTTATAGTCTGAAATCATATTTTCTGTGACATATTTTTCTCCCTGTTTTGATTTCATAGCACCTAGTACTACTTCATAAGGGACTTCTCTGTTATTGACTATTTCGATCTTTTTGATGTCATAGTTTGTAACATCAGCAAATGAAAAAATCCCTAACAGGAAGACTAATAAAACTATCAACTGTTTTCTCATCTTTACCTCCACTATTTATTTATAAAGATATCTAATAGATTATCATATTTTTTCTGAAATTTAAAGTCAATATGATAATTTAAGTTCTTTTTGGTATTTCCATTGGATGTATTTTTCATATCTTCTGGAAGTTTTCCAACACCTATTCCAATAGACTTAGTGTAATCAAACCTGTAATCTATTGAAAAATCATAATCTTTAAATGCTCCATTGTTATCTGTACTCTTATTATTATTCTGTTCGCTATCCTCCTCCAATAGTGTAGCCCTTGCTACCCACCATATTTTATCTTTATATATATTATCTTCTGCTTCTAAAACTGCACCAAATTTAAATCTTGACTGCTGTGTATCTGTGTTGTAAGCATTTCCAGTCTGCTCTGTTACTACGTTAGATGCTATTCTAAATTTCGATAGCCCCAAAGTATTTTTTACTAAATTTGAAATTGGTTTTAAAAGCTGTGTTACCTGACCACCTAAAATATTACTTAGCAGCATTGCCGTAGCATCATTATTTTCCTGTCCATCTCCATCTCCCATTAAAAATGAGTTCAAGTTACCACTGCTGCTTCCATTTCTGGAACTTATATTAAATTGTAAATTATCAAGTGTTCCATTAAGTGCAAGAAGTATTTTATCATTTTTTACCTCTACACTTGCATCAACCAGTATGCTAGGGTTTATTTTAGGGAAGAACACTTTTTTATCATTAAAAGCAACTAAGGCCCTATCTATAACAAAGGTGTTGTCATTGACACTTAAGGATGCTCCTACAGCTTCAACATTTCCTAAGAAAAGATATTTTCCATTATTTCCTGATACTATTCCACTTCCTTCTATCTTTCCTTTTACATCACTTACCATTGGAACTAAACTGTCTATATCAAGCTTTATTCCATCTCTTATTTTTATTCCAACATTGACATTTATAGAGTTTGCAAATTCAGTCTCTATCTTAAAGTCCTTCCCTAGGCTTTCACTGTCGTTAACTGTTTTAGATGCAGAGCTGAATAGTAAGTTTTTTATCTTTGTAAAAATGCTTTCTTTTTTACTAGGTATCTCAAAAACCTCTCCTTTTATTATTTCAACCTGACCTAAAAGAGTCTGATTTTTAAAAGTCAGATCACTGTTTAAGTCAATATTGAAATATTTATCATATTTATAGTCGAAGTTTTTCAAATTAAGAGTAGCTTCATACTTTAGATTTTCATAAAAATAAGGATTTTCGGTTATATCCTTCAAGGTGGGCAATGTTATGTAACCTTTAAATCCTATCTCTCCATGATTTATTTTTCCTTTTAAATCCTGAATTGAAAGTTTATCCCCTGCTAGTAATATTGTACTGTTAAAATCTGTTAATTTCAAGAACAAATCTTTTTTTTCTAAATTAAAATCCTTTATTGTTAAAAAACCACTATTTTTATCGTTAGTTAACTGCAAGTCAAATATTGCATCTCCATTTATATTATCAATATCATACTTGTTTAAAAATATATTTAAAAATCCTAAATTTATCCTTTTTGAATTAGCACTATAGATATATTTTCCATTTTCTATATTATAATTTCCTTTAGAATAAAAGAGATTTTCAAGATATTTAAAAGAAAACTCATCCAGATTTACCCTGTGTAAGTCACCACTTACACCTGTAATAATCTTATTGAATTCAACACCTTCAATTTCCAATTTATCACTTTTTATTGAAAGATTGTATTTTAACTCAGGAACTGTTCCACCTACATTACCTTCCAGTACTATATTTCCTTTTACATTTTTTAAAGGTATATATTCTTTAAGTTTTATAAGAGGAATCTCCTGTCTATTGAGATTTAATACCAGTTTTTTCTCTTTTAAATCAAAATTTCCTTTTAATTTAGCTATCTCTTCTAAATCACTGTTGCTAAAAGTAATCTCATTTACTTTTAAAATACCATCCAGAAGATTGTCACTATCATAATTTGCTTCTACATATACATTTGGAAGATGATTTCCCTGAATATACATCTTATCCAAAGTTGACTTTAAGCTACTATGTATGTTTTTTTCCTGACCTTTAACATTAATTGTACCAATTACACGATATTTTAAATTGGTATCTCCATAGTATCTTCCAATATTTTCCTCAATAATATTTGCCTTCATCCAATAATTTCTATCTTCAATATCATATTCACCTTTTACAGTGGTATTGTTTATTTTTAAATTATCAGTATAAAATCTCCTATTATTAAAGTCTATTTCACCTTTTACAAGAATAGGCTGTCCATTATTTATCTCCATTTGTACATCATTTATAGCAATTCTTCCCTGTGGATCTGAAATTTTACCTGAAATAAATCCCTGTACATCACCTATAAATATATCCGGTTTATCCACATTGAATTTTGTAAGAGGAAGGGCTTTTATCTTAGCCTTCATATCTAAGGTATCATGATTTAAATCTGCAACACCTTTGAATTTTACAAAATCATTATTAAAAGTCTTCACTTCAAAGAGGTTGTCTTTCATTCTAAATACAGCACGTAATCCCTGTAAGCTATACTCTTTATATTTTATATTTCCAATTTCACCTGAAAAATCAAAATCTGTATTTTTATCTTTATTCATAGTGAATTTACCATTTATATTTTTAATCTCACCTAAATAGTTAAGTGTCAAATCTGATATTTCCAGATCTGTTTTATTTTTCTCTCCAGAACCTGATATAAAACCTTTTATCTTACCTTCCAGGATGCTTTCTTTTCCACTGGTCATAAAATCCTGAATGTAAAATTTCTCACCTGGAAATTCAAGGTCATAGCTCATAGTGTTTAGATCAACAGTTCCTTTAAAAAACTCATGATTGATTCCAATCTCATTAAATATTGAAAATCTGTTTATTTTTAAGATATTATTTTCTCCAGAATAATCTAAAAGAAATCTGTTATTTAAAATGGTTATAGGAATTTTTCCCTCTCCACTTATCAGTTTTTTAGATTTCAAATCATACTCAAGAGAATATTTATTTCCATCTTTCAAAAGAAGTTTTTCTTTGCTCTTTTGATACTCTCCCTTTAAAGAGATGATATTGGAATTAAGACCAAAACCAATACTCTCTTTTCCCAGTTTAAATGTTCCATCTCCACTGAAATCTGAGACATATCTCTTATTATTTATATTTTTAATATCAAATTTTACCTGTCCGTCATCATCTTTCATATCTAAAGAGAGATTAAACTTCTCTTTTATGCTCTCTTTTTTCTTCTCATCTAAAGTTGTGAAAATACCATTTAGATTATCAATATGAATTCCGTTGTTATCATAGATAAATTTAACTGCTAATTTTTCAACCTTTGAACTATCCATATTTAACTTATTTACTAAAGCATCAATTGTGACTTTAAGCTCTTTTTTCATATTGAGATTGAATTTAACATCATCTACAACTGCACCTTTAAATGGAAGATTGATTCCCTGTAAATATGAAAGTTTTTCAAGATCTTTCTGTTTTATATTCTTAAGATTAAAATCAATATTTAACTCTTCATCTTTATAACTTAAAGTAAACTTTTCAGGCTTTCCAAATACAAGACCTGAGGCATTTAAAAATATTCCTTCTGGCTTAAAGTCAACTGCTCCAGATACATTTTTTACTGTATCATTGAGATCTTTATATCTTACGTCAACTCCATCAAATAAAATATTTCCCAGCATACCACTTTCAGCTATTATAAGATCCATATTTAAAAGTCCACCATCATAGCTTACCTCTTCACCATCATAACCATATTGTGCCAGCTCTGTGGTAACCCCAATATTTGACAGCTTTATCCTCATCCAGTAAGGTTCATTATAGTTAGTAAAGGCAAAATCATATATCTCATCTTTATTTTTACCAACAAAGTGAAGATCCAATCCTTTAGTTTTACTAAATGTAAGATATCCATTTGTATCATAGGCTGTTTTTTCTATTGGCAGTCTATAACCTAAATCTCTATAAGTAGTTGTTACATTTATCCCAGTTATCTTATCTATAGGAACCCCTATTCCAGGATCATATTTTTCCTCTTTTTTACTATCCTTTGGTGGCTCCTCTTTACTGTCATCACTGCTACCAGTAAAAGCAGCAACAATGTTAATATCTCCATTTTTTCTTCTTGTTATATTTGCCTGTCCACCATTCATTATAATCTCTTTTATTCTATAATTTTTAAGAGATTCATCATCATAGAGTATGTCAACTTCAGGAGATGAGATTATAACCTCTTTCTTATCCTGTAAAACAAAGTCTTTTACTACTATTTTGTCCTTCTCAAATATAATCTTACTGCTTTTGAATTTTGGTCCAACAAAAAGTCCTGTAAGTACCTCTACTGTCTTAGGAAGATTATATTTCAGATTTAAAAAACCTCCAAAAAATAAGAAAAAGAGGAAACTAACAACAATAATTTTCTTTTTATGTTTCTTGCAAAATTCTGTCATTTTCCTCTTCACTCCTTTTATAGTGGTCTTTTTAAAGGTATTCCTGTTCTTCTAGGATATTTTTTTTCTGTTTTTTTGACTTTCTTTATATCAATTATAACTCTTGGGTCATGACAGAAAGGAAGTTCTAAGTTGTAAATCTCTTTTATTTCAGCACCTAATATTGCAAGTGCATTTGCTGCTTCTTTTTCCTCTCCTGTTCCCTCCATTTTCTGTGATAGAAATGTTCCTCCCACCTTTAAAAATGGAACTATATACTCAAGAATTGTGCTAAGCTTTGATACTCCTCTGCATAGCCCTAAATCATATCTCTCTTTTGTTTTATCTGAAGCAAATTCCTCAGCTCTTGAAGTTACTACCTCTACATTTTCAAGATTCAATTCCTCTTTTACCATTTCAAGAAATTTAGTCTTTTTCCCTACTGAATCCATAAGTGTAAAATTGATATTTCTATTGAATATTGCAAGCACCATTCCTGGAAATCCTGCTCCTGTTCCAACATCAATAGCACTTTTAGCATCTTCTGGAATATAGTTTTGTAAAAGTAGTGAGTCAATAAAGTGTTTCTCTATTATTCCCTCTTCATCTCTTACTGCAGTAAGATTTGTATGAGAATTGTATTCAACTAGAAGATTTAGATACTTTATTAAATCATCTATTTTTTCCTCTGTATATTTTACATTTATTTTATTTAATCCTTCTATAAGAAGTTCTTTCATTAATAATTTCCTTTCGTTTTCAAATATATCAATAAAACCTGAATATCTGCAGGAGAAACTCCAGATATTCTTGAAGCCT
This sequence comes from Fusobacterium sp. DD2, assembly GCF_018205345.1. Lineage (NCBI taxonomy): Bacteria > Fusobacteriati > Fusobacteriota > Fusobacteriia > Fusobacteriales > Fusobacteriaceae > Fusobacterium > Fusobacterium sp. DD2. The sequence goes on along the minus strand of NZ_JADRHM010000018.1, from coordinate 25,961 downwards.
GTCCTATATTATAAGGTCTTGCTGCCTTTAACTTATCCTTTGCCTCTTTTGGCATATTCTTAAGCTGGTCATAATCAAGATCAGCTGGGATTCTCTTATTTTCAAGACTCTTATGTTTTTCTATCATTTTCATAGCTCTATCTATATAACCTGAATATTTAACCTGTACTTCTACTTGATACTCAGTATCATGAGGATACTCTGCTAAATTAAGATCTGACAACTCACTGATGTATCTGATATCATCAAATGTCACTCTAGGTCTTCTAAGTAGCTCATAATAAGTACATCCATCTTTTAATAGAGTTTCACCTTTTTGAGCTAATATCTCATTAACTCTTGGGTTACCTGGTCCAACAAAGGCATTCATTAGTTTAGCTTTTATCTCCTCAACATCTTTTTCCTTTTGTTGTACTCTTCTGTATTCCTCTTCAGGTAAAAGTCCTACCTCATATCCGATTCTAGATAGTCTCAAATCAGCGTTATCTTCTCTTAACAGTAATCTATACTCACTTCTTGCTGTAAACATTCTATAAGGCTCATTAGTACCCTTAGAAACCAGATCATCTATAAGTGTTCCAATATATGAATCTGCTCTGTCTAAGATTACAGGATCAAGATTTCTTATTTTTCTAACAGCATTTATACCTGCAATAAGCCCTTGAGCTGCTGCCTCTTCATATCCAGATGTTCCATTTATCTGTCCAGCAAGGAATAGATTTTCTATCTTTCTAGTTTCCAGACTGTATTTAATCTCTTCTGGTAATACATAGTCGTACTCTATTGCATAGGCATATCTCATAATATGAGAATCTTTAAAAGCCTCAAGATTATCTAACATAGCTTCCTGTACATCTGTTGGTAAAGATGATGATAGACCTGCTACATATATCTCAGTTGTATCATAACCCTCTCTTTCCAAGAAAAGGTGGTGTTGACTTTTATCTCCATATTTAAATACCTTATCCTCTATTGATGGACAATATCTAGGTCCTGTTCCTACAATTGTTCCATTAAATAGTGGTGATCTGTCTTTATTACTTTTTATAATATCATGAACCTTCTCATTAGTGTGATAGATATAACATGATATCTGTTTTCTATTTATTATCTCTTCATCAGGTGTTCTTGATGAAAATTTAAGGATATGAGTATCTCCAGGTTGCTCTTCAGTTTTTGAAAAATCTATAGTTCTTGCATCAATTCTAGATGGTGTTCCAGTCTTAAATCTTCCAAGTTTAAGTCCAGCTTTTGCCATTGAAACTGGAAGATCATCTGCTGCAAGTTCTCCCATTCTTCCTCCACTGAAATGTTTTTCTCCAACGTGAATAAGTCCTCTTAAGAAAGTACCAGTAGCTAAAATAACAGTTTTTGCTCTATATTCTACACCCTCTCTTATTTTAACTCCTTCAACTTTTCCATTTTCAATTATAAGATCTGTTACCATTCCTTGAATAGTACTTAGATTCTCACAATTCTCAAGAGTTTTTTTCATCTCTTTTGCATATCTTACTTTGTCAGCCTGTGCTCTTAAAGATCTAACAGCTGGCCCTTTTTTAGTATTTAAAACTCTAATTTGAATATAAGTTTTATCTATATTTCTTCCCATCTCTCCACCTAAAGCATCTATCTCCTTTACAAGGTGAGATTTTGCAGGTCCTCCAAGAGATGGATTACATGACATTACCCCTATATTATCTAAAGTTATTGTAAATATAGCTGTGTGTGCTCCCATTCTAGCAGCAGCTAAAGCAGCTTCACATCCAGCATGTCCTGCTCCTACTACAATGACGTCAAAATCGTACATTTTTTCCTCCTAAAACTACGTGTTACTATTTCTGATTTTCTTTATTTCAAATTTTCAAAGAAATCTGCTGTTTTATTGTCAGTTATCATTAAAAGTACGTCTCCCTTTTCAATAACTGTTGTTGCAAGCGGATTTGGATTAAAACTTTGATCTGCTTTCTTTATTCCCACTACGTTAGAATTATATTTTTTTCTAATGTCCAACTCAATTATACTTTTTCCCCAGAATATCGATGGAGCTTTTACTTCTAAAAGTAAAAAGTTTGAAGAGAATCTTAAATGCTCAACCAGGTTTGGTTCCATAGCAAGCTGTGCAACTCTTCTTCCCATATATTCCTCTGGGTATATTACCTTTGTTGCTCCGATTTTAGCTAAAACCTTTCCATGACTCTTAGAAACTGCCTTAGCTATGATTTTTTTAACTCCAAGCTCCTTTAAGTTTAATGTTATCATGATGCTTGGCTCAATATCTCCTACACATACAAAAGCAATATCATAGTTTGAAACCCCAAGTTCCTTTAAACTTTTCACATCTGTAGCATCAATCATTATTCCATTATCAACTATATTTTCATTTATACAATCCTGTACAATCTCTTCATCAGCATCTATAGCTAATACTTCCTCATTTGATTCATATAACGTCTGAGCGACACTGGCTCCAAATCTTCCAAGCCCTATTACTAAATATTGTTTCATTATACTCTCCTTAAAATTAACCAACTAAAATATTTTCCTTTGGATATTTTGACACAGCCTTTTTCTTTGTTTCTCCAATTGCAAGGGCAAATGTCAGAGGTCCAAGTCTTCCTACCAGCATAGTTATTATTATTAAAAGCTTTGAAAACACACTTAGATAAGGTGTTATTCCAAGTGTAAGTCCTACAGTACCAAAAGCTGAAATAACTTCAAATACAATTTGTTCCATTGGGAATTTTTCAACTACCAGAAGACACATTATTACAAATGAAATATAAGCTATTGCAATTACAAGTATTGCAAGTGCTCTATTTAATATCTCCCAGTCAAGACGTCTGTTAAAAAGCTCAACATTTGACTTCTTTTTAGCTATCCCTATAACATAAAACATTATAACACCAAATGTAGTGGTCTTAATTCCACCACCTGTTGATCCTGGTGACGCTCCAATAAACATCCATATGCAACTGATAAAGATTGTAGCATCTCTTAAGTTGCCAAGTGGTATCGTATTAAACCCTGCCGTTCTTAAAGTGACACTTTGGAAATAAGATGCTAAAACCTTTTGGAAAAAATTCAAATTTCCCAATGTTTCTGGGTTTGAATATTCTAAAAGGAAGAACAGTATCATACCTCCAGTTGTTAAAATTATAGACATAAGTATTGCAACCTTAGATGTAAGGTTAAATCTGTCTATACCTTTTCTTACAACAGTTACCACAGATGTTATAACTGCAAACCCAATACCTCCAAGAGTAATCAGATACCCTATTGTAAGGTTTATAACTACATTATTTTTAAAACTTTCTAAATTATCTGTAAAAAGTGAAAATCCAGCATTACAAAATGCTGAAATAGAGTGGAATACTCCATAATAAACTGCTTCACTTAAAGGTCTTCCCTTCAAAAATTGAGTAGTCAGAATAAGTGCTCCTATACTCTCAATTACAAATACAACAAATAAAAGCCTCTTAATAAAATCTGCTATCTCTCCACTACTATCTGCATTTCTCTCCTCTTTTAACAATTCTCTCTCATGGAAAGTCATCTTTTTCCCCATAACAAGAAATATTATAGATGAGAAAGTCATTACTCCCAATCCACCAAGCTGAATAAAAAATAGAATGATTGTTGTTCCAGCAGTGGAAAATGTCTTACTGACATCTACAACAGTTAACCCTGTAACACAAGTTGCAGAAACAATTGTAAATAGTGAAGACAGGAATGAAAGTTTCTGTCCATCTTTTAGAGAAAATGGCATCATAAGCAGTAAAGTTCCAATCAGTATTGCTATTAAAAAACCTAATATCAGCTTTCTTGAAGGAGAAAGCTTTTTTAAATATTCTTTGATAACTTCTATATCCATTTTATTCCTTTCTTCAATCTCGTAAAAAAAACTCCCATTTTCATTTTATTATACAGTATTTTTTGAATTTTGTCAGTACCTTAAATGATTTTTTCTACCCCTTAAAGAGCTCATAAATACAGAGTTTTATATTTTTTTCTTAAAAATATAAAAGCCCGGTTTACTCTCCAGGCTTCTAAAAAAGTTGTTATTTTGCAATGTTTTCAGCAATTTTTATTATAAGATCTCTTGCTTTTTCCATTGATTGGATTGGTACATATTCAAATTTTCCGTGGAAGTTATGTCCACCAGTAAATAGGTTTGGACAAGGAAGCCCTTTATAAGAAAGTCTAGCTCCATCTGTTCCACCTCTTATAGGTCTTATATTTGGTTCTATTCCTAACTCTTCCATAGATTTTTTAGTAACTTTTACAATCTCTATTACAGGTTCGATTTTTTCTCTCATATTGTAATAGCTGTCTTTTAATTCAAGTTCTATATGAGCATCTTTATGTTTTAATTTTAAAAACTCAACTGCAGCTTTAATAATATTTTTCTTTTCATTGAATTTTTTCATTGAATGGTCTCTTATGATATAATTCATAGAGCTGTTTTCAATATCTCCACTCATTTTATTAAGTAGGAAGAATCCTTCATATTTTTCTGTATATTCTGGTCTTTGTTCTACTGGAAGCATTCCATTTAATTCCATAGCTATCATAAGAGAGTTAACCATGCTGTTTTTTGCACTTCCTGGGTGAATATCTCTTCCTGTTATATTGATTATTGCTGATGCAGCATTGAAGTTTTCATATTCAAGCTCTCCTAATTCTCCACCATCAACAGTATATGCAAATTTGCAGTTAAATTTTTGAACATCAAAACGGTTTGCTCCTCTTCCTATCTCTTCATCTGGAGTAAATCCAACTTTAATCTCACCATGTTTTATCTCTGGATGTTCTTTTAAATATTTCATAGCTTCTATTATCTCAGTAACACCAGCTTTGTCATCTGCTCCTAAAAGAGTTTTTCCATCTGTTACTATAAGATCCTGACCTACATATTTTTTCATATGAGGAAAGTCATTTGGAGAAAGTACAATATTTTCTTTTTCATTTAATATGATATCTTCTCCATTATAGTTCTCAACTACTCTAGGATTAACACCTATTCCGCTATATGTAGGTGCTGTGTCCATGTGAGCTATAAATCCAACTGATGGTACATCTTTTTTATCAGTATTTGCTGGAAGTGTTGCCATAATATAGCAGTTTTCATCAACTGATACATCTTCCATACCTATATTTTTTAAATCTTCAACTAATACCTTTGCAAGATCCCATTGTCTCTCACTGCTTGGACAGTTGTTGCTACTTGGATCTGAATCAGTAGAAATTGTGATATATTTGATAAATCTCTTTGTTAAGTCGTTCATTAGAATCCTCCTCATAATTTTTATCTACATGTATTTTAAACTCTTATACAGTTTTTTTCAACCCTATAATTTACTGATCTTTTTTCGCATCTAAGTGATCCAGTGTTTTTAATTCTTTTCCAATCAGGAAGAATGTTAAAAGAGTTGCAATGAAGTCAGATACTGGAGCTGCATACCAAATTCCAATTGCTCCAAACATTCTTGACATTATAAGGATACATGGAATAAGTACTATAATCTGTCTTGAAAGACTCATAAATAGACTCATTTTAGGTTTTCCAACTGCCTGAAAATACACAGTACAGATAATTTGGAATCCTATTATTGGAAGCATGAATAGCTCAACTCTTAACCCCTTTGTTGCAATATCTAAAAGTCCTCTTTCCTGAGTAAATATCTCTATAATCTCTTTAGAAAAAATCATAATTATAACATAATAGAATACACAAATCCCTGTTGCTCCAAAAATTGCTTTATATAACGCTTCTTTAACTCTTTTATAAAATCTCGCTCCATAGTTGTAACCTAATATCGGCTGAAGTCCCTGATTGATACCAAAAATAGGCATTAAAATAAATGTTGTAACTGCTTGAACTACAGCCATTGCCCCAATAGCTGTATCTCCGCCATACATCTTCAGTGTACTGTTATATGTAAAGTTAACTACACTAGCTCCCATCTGAATTGCAAAAGGAGCACTTCCTATTAAAACAATCTCCTTCATTCTCTCTATAGATAAAACAAGATACTCTTTTCTAATTTTAAGTCCACTGAATTTTGAATAGAAATAGTAAACAGCCCAAACTCCAGATATATATTGCGATATAATTGTAGCCAGAGCAGCACCTCTTACTCCCATACCTAAATAAAATATAAATATAGGGTCTAATACGATATTAGTAACAGCTCCTATAAGAAGTGTCACCATTGCCATTTTAGGGTTACCATCTGCTCTAATTGATGAGTTGGCAACATATCCTACAACAGCAGCTGGGAATCCCAATATTCCTATTTTTAAATACTGACTTGCATATATAGATGTCTTGTCACTTCCACCTAAAAATCTTACTATATCATCAATCCATACATATCCAACTATTGCAAGTATCAAAGATACAACAAATCCAAACACTAAAGCTGTACCTAAGTATTTTTCAGCTTCATCAGGATTTTTACGTCCAAGATTAAGAGATACATTTGTAGCACTTCCTAACCCTATTAAAATTGAAAATCCAAATACAAATATTATAACTGGAAATACTATTCCTACTCCAGCTATTGCCAAATAACCAACGTCTTTTATATTTCCTATATATATTCTGTCTACAATATTATAGAGTGCATTTACAAGCATACCAATAATTGCTGGTAGAGAAAATTGTAGTAAAAGTTTTCCAATTTTTTCTGTTCCCATTAATTGATGTTTATTTTCCATATAATCCTCCTGTTTATCAAAATTTACTTACTAATTTATCCATTACTCTTAGTAGAAATTCCATCTCTTCATCTTTTAAAATATTTCTTACTTTGTCTTCAAACATATCTGCTACTTCATTTATTGTATCAATAACCTCATCAGCTTTTTCTTCAAGAACAAGATAGACAACTCTTTTATCCTCTTTACAAAGTTTTTTTCTAACATACCCCAGCCTTTCCAGTTTATTTACCAGTGAAGTAACTGTAGATTTGTCCTTTGAAATCTTTTCACTTATCTCCTTCATTGAAAGTTGATTATATATACTTAAAATAACGATAATAGATATATGTGAATACACAAGTCCCTTTATTCCACGTTTTTTTAGCTCATTACATAAAAATGCATCGCCTCTGTTGTGTGCTCGGCTAATATAGCTAAACAGTGTCGTTTCTATACTTTTCTCTTTCATGCAAAATCACCCTATATACTTTATCACAAAAATAATTTGATATCAAACTATTTTTTGCTTTTTTCATAATAAAAAAACTGCACTTTCTATCTCAGTTGCCTAAGATATAAGTGCAGAATATTTTAAGATTTTTTGGTTTTAATTACTTCCTTCTTTTACTAATTCCTCTTTCATTGCAAAAGCTTTTTCCTTTGGTATTAAGAATACAAGGAGATCTCCCCCTCTTATTACCATAGAATTTTTTGGAATAATATCATGGTCATTTCTTCTTATTGAAACTAGAAGCACATCTTCTGGAATAGCAAGTTCTGATACTTTTTTACCATCCAGTTCAGAGTCCCCTACAACAGGTATACTGATAAGTGTTTTCTTTCCAATATGAACTTTTTCATCTGGTGTATCCTTAGCCATTCTTTCATATAATAACTCATATACAGGTTCTACACCAAGTATATCTGTAATATAATAAGCTATTACTGAAACAGTTGCAAGAGCAAGAAGATGATCAAAGTTACCAGTCATTTCCAGAATAAGAACTGCTCCTGTAATTGGAGCTCTTACTACAGCAACGAAATATCCAGCCATTCCTAAAACCATAAAATGTGATACAAATTCTGGCGGGAAATTCAGATATCTTATTAAAATTATTGCATATATCTTTCCAACTACTGCTCCTAATACAAGCATTGGTAGGAAAATACCTCCTGCAAATCCAGTTGCATATGAAAAGACCGTAAATAATAATTTTAAAATAAATATAAGTATAAGTATTGATATTGTGTTTTTACCAGTTACCATTTCTTCAACTAATGTATGTCCTCCACCTGTAACTTCTGGAAGAAAATAACAAAGAAGCAATGATGATGACATTACACATGATACCTTAAACCATCTTGGTACCTTATTTGTCTTATATATATCCTGAGCTTTTAATAGCATAACTGTAAAAAGTTTTCCTAAAAAAGCTATAATAATTCCAAGAATTATATATAAAGTAAATTGATAATATGGATTTAACTCATTTGGATATAGTGCTATAAGATCAAATGAAGTAGCAGATCCAAACAATCTTCTTCCCATAAAGTTTGATGCTATACTTGCTAAGAAGGCACATATTAATAGCTTTGCAGATATAAATCTATGTAACTCCTCAAGTGCAAACATAACTCCAGATAATGGAGCTCCAAATGCTCCAGCAAGTCCAGCACTGGCACCACTTGTTATAAGATATTTTTTCTCTACAATATCCCTGTCAAATAACTTAGTCGCTCCAAATGCCACATAAGAACCTATTTGAACAGATGGTCCCTCTCTTCCTAATGATAGACCAGCTCCTATTCCCATTACCCCTGATACAAATTTGGCAACAAGTTCTTGAAACCACTTAGTATAATCAAGTTGTCTCAGTAAAATTCCTTTTACCTGTGGTATTCCGCTTCCAGATATTTTAGGATATTTTTTTGCTATATAATCAACAATAAATCCTATTAAAATAAAAGCGATCCAGACAATAAATATAAACTGTGGTCCTTTAAATACAGAATCTTCTATTATCATTTTTCTAAAAGCGTTAGTATGCTCTAATACCAATCTGTAAAGAGAAACAATAAATCCTGTAATAGCCCCTACAGCAACACATAGAAGGTATAGTTTTCCACTCCCCTTATGTAGAAGCTTCAAGGTATCTGTTACATTTTCCTGTGTTTTCATGAAAACTCCTCCATATTTTATTATTAGCTCTTTTATTTTAATACGTTTTCGTCAAATATACAACCTTAATTTAAAAAATTTGACATTAGCTTGGCAGGCTAACAATATTATAACAAGTGAACATTTTTTATTCTAGTTATCAATTTCCATAAAAAAATGTTCGTAAAATATTTTACGAACATTTGATTTGATTATGTTTTATATAGATTGTATGTTCTATTATATAGAACTATTATTCCACTACCTTTTCTAAGATCTCTATACTTTTGTTCTCTGAATCAATTTTACACATAGCTCCTAAAGGTAGCGTAAGCATTGGTTCTGAATGACCACTTTCTATTCCACTTAAAACTGGAACAGGTAAATCTTTAAAGTAATCTTCAAAAACCTCATTAAGAGACATATCTTCCTGGGCATCCTTATTACAGTTTTTAAAATCTCCCAATATGATTCCTGATACTTTTTCAAAAACATTATGCTTTTTTAATTGATTTAACATTCTATCAATTTTGTAAGTTTTTTCTCCAACCTCTTCTAGAAACAGTATCTTCCCATTATAATCAATGTCATATTCTGTTCCTAGAGTTGCAATTAAAGTTGCAAGATTTCCTCCAACTAGTCTCCCCTGACCTTTTCCAGAAGAGATTACATCTATCTCTTTACTAAAGTTTTTAATACTCACTAGCTCTTTCCCATTTACCATTTGTATAAAACTTTCATATGTATTTTTATCATACTCTCCTGAAAAATTGCTTACAGCCATTGGTCCATGAAAGGTAATAAGTCCTGCTTTTTCATTTAAACTGATATGCAGTATTGTAATATCACTATATCCTACAAAAATTTTAGGATTTTTTTTAATAAGTTCATAATCAAGTAACTCAACTATTCTATTACATCCGTATCCACCACGCATACAGATAATTGCATCAATTTGAGGATCTTCAAAAAATCTGTTTATCTCATGAGCTCTTTCTCTATCTGTTCCTGCATAAGAAAACCATCTTTTTTTAGTGCATTCTCCTAGCACAACCTTGAAACCCAGGTTTTCAAGGTTTTCCTTTGCACTCTCTATTTTCTCCTCACTTGAAAAACTAGCTGGTGCAACTATACCTATTGTATCTCCATCTTTAAGTCTCTTTCCTACCATTAAAATCTCCTAAAATAATTTATTAAGTAAATCTTCAATCTCTCTTTTTACCTGATTTCTGCTTCCATTCCAATGATTTATCATTATAGTAAAAGCAACCTTTTTCCCATCCTTTTCCATATAACCTGCATAGGATTGAACGCCTCCCATACTTCCGCTTTTTACTCTTGCTTCTCCATCAAATCTTTCTGCTGTTAAAAATCCAACAACAGTTCCTTCATATCCTGCTTTTGGAAGAAAACCTACATATTCTGGATAATTATGATACATATATACAAGAATATCTGTTAGAGTTTTTCCTGAAATATAATCTGCTCTTGATAATCCACTTCCATCAAATATACCAAGCGCAGAAGTATCTATCCCTTTTTCTTCCCAATATTCTTTTATATCTACACCTTTTAATTTCATTAATTGATAAAGATGTTCTGCATAGTGATTATCACTTTCTACTAAAAGTACATTTATCATCTCTCCAATTGTTTTAGATTCAGCAACTCCTATAACAACTGGATTTTTAGGTCTTTTCTGTGTTGTTCTTGCTGTTTCTACCTTTCCATTTACACTAATTCCAGCATCTGTTAATCTCTCTTTAAAATATTCACCTAAAAACATTCCTGGATCTGGAATATCACTTTTTACCACTATGTTTTTCTGATTAGCTGGTATCTCTCCTACAAGTGTTCTTTTATTTTCAAAAGGAAGTCCTCTTACATAAACATCATTTCTTCCCTTAGGTGAAATTTTAAGGTTATTTACAAAAGTAAGATTTGGAACTTTAGGAACAACCTTTACCACTTTTCCACCTTTTGAATCTGAATCTAAAAATATTGTGCACACATTATCAAATAGACTTATTCCATATACACTTTGTCCATACCCTGAAGCTAAATCCTCCAGTAACCATTTTCCAGATACACCATCATAACCAAAAAGGTCATCTAAGACTATGATATTCCCTTTAATGCTCTTTATTCCAGCTTTCTTAGTATCAGATACCCAGTCTTTTAAAAACTTCTCTCTATCCCCTTTAAAATTCTCAGAACCTAAAGTGGGATCTCCACTTCCTTTAATATAGAGATTTCCATTTAAAACTCCACTTTTGTCAATTTTTCCATCATACAGAAGTTTTGTCTCTAACTTTGTCTCTTCTCCTAAAATATCAAGAGCAGTTGCAGAAGTAACTATTTTCATTACAGATGCAGGAGTAGCAATATTTTCTCCCCTGTAATCAGCTAGCACTTCACCACTATCAAGATCCACTGCATAGTAAGACATATTACTATTCTTCAACATATCTCCCAACTCTATAGTTTTTCCAGTTGGAGCCTTAATCCCATCAGTTTCAATATTTTCTCCTTTTGAAATCTCCTCAGATGATTCAATTTCATTTAAGGATTTTTCTACTTCAGGAGTATTTCTAGAAGCTGAAACCTCAATAGATTTTTCCATATGATTAGTTGAAACAAATTCCTTATCATTTGCCACAGGCATTTTGTTACAACTAGCAATTAAAAACGACAACATAAGTAAAATTTTAAATTTTTTGTACATATCAATCTCCAATACTTTTTATATTTTAATATTTTATCCAAATATTAATCTACAAACCCATACAGCAGTTAAAAGTCCTGCAACGTCAGCAATCAATCCTACTACTACAGCATGTCTTATCTTTCTTATACTTACAGCACCAAAATATACTGCTAATACATAGAAAGTTGTTTCAGTAGAACCCATCATAGTTGAAGCAATTCTACCTATTAATGAATCAGGTCCATAAGTAATTAACAGATCATTCATTACTCCACTTGCTCCTCCACCTGATAGTGGTCTTAATATTGCAAGAGGAAGAACCTCTCCTGGCATTCCTATAAATTGGAATACAGGGTCTAACACTCTAAGCATTATATCTATACATCCAGAAGCTCTAAATATTCCAATAGCAACAAGCATTGCTACTAAAAATGGGATAATTCTTATTGAAGTTGTAAATCCCTCTTTAGCTCCCTCACAAAATACTTCATATACTTTTACTTTTTTTACAAAATAAGCATATCCTACTATTACTAATAGTATCACAGGTATTGCATATAGTGAAATTTTTTCCATTATTGTTATAAACATTTTTTCCCTCCACTAAGATTTTTTTGATTTTATTAAGCTCTTGCTGGTTCGTTAACTTTTTCCCTTCTGTATTTAGGAAGTTTTTCAAATATCTTGCATGCAATTATTGCTACAGTTGTAGATACTGCTGTTGCAACTATTGTAGGTGCAATTATTTCAGGAGCATTTACAGATCCAGCTGCAACTCTATATGCAATTACACTTGATGAAATCAATGTTACTGAAGATGTATTAATAGCTAAAAACATTATCATAGCATTTGAAGCTTCATCTTTATTTGTATTTAACTCCTGTAACTCCTGCATAGCTTTAATTCCTAATGGAGTTGCTGCATTTCCAAGACCAAATACATTTGCAGCCATATTTGCTACCATACTACCCATAGCTGGGTGATCTGCTGGTACCTCAGGAAACAGTCTTACCATAATAGGTTTCATAAGTCTTCCAAGACCTCTTACCATTCCTGCCTCTTCTGCTATTTTCATAAGTCCTAACCACAATGCCATTATTCCAATCATCTCTAAAGAAAGAGTAACTCCTGTTCCTGCAGATTTAATCGCTGCATCAGTTACATCCTGAGTATGTCCAGTTACCATTCCAACTAATATTCCAACTACTATTAAGAAACACCAAATTGCATTTATCATTTTCTCCTCCTCAAAATCATAATTATCATTAGAAATAAAAAAATCACAGCTGAAACTGTGATACACATTTAAAGATAGATTTCCACTACAATAAAATGGAGTAATATGAATATTATCCATACCACTAATAAAAAAGTTCAGCCTTCTTTTCTACTTCAGCAAATTCCCCTTTCATCACACCTGATCGCCTGCCAAGCTGAGTGTAATTACTTTTGTCCTTCGCTACCTATCTATTATTCTATTGTTGTGTAAAGTATACTCCAATTTAATATAAATGTATAATATATTTTATATATGTTACTCTTTACCTTGTAAATATTAATAAAAAAAATATTATAAGATAATCAAAATATTTGTTGACTTTAATGTTCTGTGTGATATAATAGCATTGTCATAAGACATTTCCTTAAATTTTACATTTAAACATTTTAATTTCTAGAGTTAAAGAGAGGTATCAGGCCAAAGTACCTCTCTTTACTCTTTTTTGTAAATCCATAGATAATCAAACTATTTGTAATATACAAAAAGAGGCAATTGCAAACTTATAAAAAGCAACAGCCTCTTTAATAATAACTTATAATTTTCTATTAATAATTTCTTGGAAGAACAGCTTTAATAGCATTTGTCATATAATCTCTTTGAACAGTAACCCTGTCTCCAACATCTCTTAAAAGCATATCTACCTCTTCAACTGTCATTCCATGCCTTACTTTTAAAGAAAAATTCATAGGAAAATTGACCTCTCCATCTACATATGCATCTTCTGCTATCCAGTTTCCAGGTTCTACAAAACCATTATACTCATGATTTTTAATCTTTTTACCATTTATAGTTGAATCTTTCCATAATACATCTATACCTAACTGAGTCTTATTGGTTACAACAATATTAAGTCCATTCCAATAACCTATTCTTGCATCTACATCTACTAGATTTGACCTTTTACTACTGTGTTTTCCGGTCTTACTCTAGCTCCACAGCATCCTGATAGCATCAGAGCAAAAAGTGCAAAAAACACCCCTAAAATATATTTCTTCATCTTTCCCTCCTCAAATATCCTGCCACTATTTACAAAGTATTTTATCTTATTCAATTGTTAAAATATTCTCATTTTCATTTATCAGGTATTTAAAAGTCAGTGAAAATTGTATTACATCCTCTGTTATATATTGTAGGTCACTTGCTGTTGACATATTATATATAGATAAGATTGTATTATAATACCAACTGAAAAAATATAAAGTAGCATTGTATTTTTCATCCTCATCATAAGTAACTGAAAGTATTCCTTTAACTCTCTTAAATAACTGTTCTCCACTGTCAGATGTTACAAGGGTATTTTTCTCTTTGCACTTATTTATATAATCCAAATGCTCTTTTATTAAACCTTTTATTTTTCTTAAACTTTCACTGGCGGGAATTTCTTTTTTGTAGAAAAACTCTCGTAGTTTTCTTCTGGATCCGTCATCTAAAAACATTTCCAGCATTTTACTGTCACAAATCATCTCATCCCCTCCTCGCCCCTTCTAATTTGAGGATACTTCTTTTTGAGACATTTGTCAATTACTTTTTCCTATGTTAAGTGTGATAAAACACTTTTTTACAACAAAAATAGATTTCATAATATGATTTAATTAAAATATAATCTAAATTTCTACCTCTTTTATATTTTCCTTCATATCTGGATCCAATGGTAAACTTTTAAAGCCCACTTTTGAAAAATCAATTTTACTCAGATCGACCTTTCTAATTTGATCATTGTACATTGTTTTATAATAAAACTCACCATCACTTAAATTACTTGCTGCTGTCCACTGAGTAGCACTTCTTATTCCTTCAGGAATATATTTTTGATGCTCTTTTGAATACTCCAAACCAATAGGTATATCAAAATTATTAAGAATATGGAAACTGTCAATTACACCTTCATAGGCATTTGTTGGAGTTTTTAAAGTGTTTAACATGAAAAAAGCTCTTACAAATCTTGATGGTGGAGTAATATCTCCTGGAAGTCCTAGCATCCCTGTTCCTGCTCCAAATGAAAAAATCTTCTGTCCATTTTTTTCATAATTCTCTGCATTACCTGCATATAGATTTATGTAGTTATTCAGATTTTTTACCTGCCAATCATAATCTGGAGAGTTAGTTAAAATTCCTACCTTATTTTCATATATTTTAACCTCTCCATTATTTACTATTTCAATTACAATATTTCCGCCATTTTTATCTGCAACTCTCCAATGTGCAGTAGGAAGTGGTGTTCCATCATCTAAATACTGTATATTTGTTACAATTATCTTCTTAAGTCCCTCTTTAACTTCATCTACATTTTTAAAGTTAGATAACATCCAGCTTACAAACTGTAAATCAACTAAAGTTTTTTTAGCAAGTTTTGGATCAAATCTTTTTAAATTACCATAGTGTGGAAAATAGAAAAGTCCTGCGTTTAATCCTGCTTCATTTATCCCTTCTCCTATAAAGAGATCATTTAATAGAGAAATTCCTACAAAGCCATATTTCCCTTTCCATTTAAGGCCATTATTTTTCCCATCTGGTGTCAATGACTGATACTCTTTCCCCCTTGGAGATACTATCAGTTTGCTGTGCAGATTTCCCTCTCCATACTCTACAGTTCTGGCCATTATTATCTCATTCTTCTCTGTTTTTACTGTTATTCCTGTACATGCATATGCCCCAATTGAAATCACTGAAAATACTCCTATTAATAACCCTAAAAATTTTCCCATTTATCTCCTCCTCTGATTTTTTATAAAAAAAAGCACCTAGTGATTCTAGGTGCAATTAATAATTTCCTTTTTTTAGAATAATCCTGGAATGTTAATTCCACCAGTGACTTTTCCCATTTCAGTTTCAGCTAACTCATCTGCTTGTCTCATAGCTTCTCTAACAGCAGAAACTACTAAATCTTCTAACATCTCTTTATCTTCAGCCGCTTCTTTTACAATTTCATCAGTGAATTTAACTTCTAAAAGTTCTTTTTGTCCGTTAACTTTAACAGTAACAGCTCCTCCACCAACTGATGCAGTAAGTTCTTTTTCTTTTAACTGCTCTTGAACAACTAACATTTGTTGTTGCATAGCTTGAGCTTGTTTTAATATATTCATTTGGCTTCCACCTTGATTTTGTTTTCCACCTTTTAATTTTCTTACCATTGCTACAATCCTCCTGATATTTTGTTTTCTAACTGTGATTATATCATATTTTCATCTACTTTTTCAACTATTTCTTAAGTTATCTGGCTAAATCTCATAAGGGAAATAGTAGATAGGTTTAAATAAAAAATCTCTATCATTTATTAATGTTTCAGCTTTAAAATAAAGCTTTAAAAAAGGAATTTTTCTCTTAATAATCATATCAAGTCTTGGTTTATCCTTTATCTCTACAACATCGTATTTTGTAAGCTGAAGTTTTTTAGAAAGAGCATCTATTGTCTCCTCTATTCCGCCTATCTCATCAACAAGTCCTATTTTTTTACCTTTTTCTCCCAACCAGACTCTTCCTTCTCCTATACTATTGATATACTCTTTTGTTCTGTGTCTGCTCTTAGCTACTATATCTAAAAACTCATCATATACTTCTAAGCTTGATTCATAAACTTTTTTTCTGTCCTCATTTGTAAACTCCTGAGTAAGAGAGTACAAATCAGAATACTTACCTTTTTTTATAGTGGAGATATTTACATCTGCCTTTCCTAAAAGTTTTTTAAAGTTTGGAATAATACTTACAACACCTATAGATCCTGTAACACTTTCTTTATCAGCAAAAATCTTATCTCCAGCTGATGCTATATAATATCCACCTGATGCTGCAACTCCGCCAATTGATACATATATTGGTTTCTTATCTTTAATGCTTTTAAGTTTGGTATTGATAAGATTAGATGCTAAAGCTGAACCTCCAGGAGAATTGATACGTAAAACTATACCTTTTACCTCTTTATCCTTTAATGCTGCATCTATCTGTTTAAATACTTTTCCTGGAGTAATTCCATCCATATAGTCACTACTTTCAGAGTCATCCATGTGAATCTCTCCATCCAGATATATTATTGCTATCTTATCACCATTTCTTCTCTCATGTTTTACCGTGTAATCATCAATATCTATAATTCTATCCTCTCCTAATTCATCGAGAACTTCACTTTCATTAACTTTATAATCAATAAGACCATACTTATACAATGTTGAAGAATTACCTGCAACAAATTCTCCATTTAACAGATCATTTTCAAACTTTGCTAAAGGAATTTCTCTTTTTTCAGATACCTTTTGTACAAAATTGTCATATACACTATCTTTCAACTCTGTAATATTTGCCCTGAATTCTTTAGACATCTCTTTTTTAGTATAATTTTCTCCAAAAGCTTTGTAATCACCCACATGAATCACATTAAAATCCACCCCTAATTTATCAGCAAGTCCCTTATAATAAGCAAGTTCACTATAGTATCCTGTAATATCAGAGCCAGTTGTAACAGTATCTGGCATATATATAGTAGCATCAGAACTAACTGCTAATTTATAATTTCTATTATCATAATTATTTGCATAGGCTATTACATTCATGCCATCTTCTTTAAGCTCACTTATTTTTTTAGCCAACTCTTCTATCTGTGCATTGTCAACAGATATATTATCAAGTTTAATAAATAATCCATCTATATTGGGATCTTTTTTTATATGGTTTAATTTTTCTAATAAAGAGTAAAAACTTCCTTCACTGCCACCTAAATATTCTGGAATATCTTCTGCATATTCATTATAGCTCCTGCTTAAATCAATTTTTACATAAGAATTAGGCTGTATTTTTGTAACATGCTCTGTAGATTGTTTCAATGTCACAGCAACTATTCCACTTAATATGATAAATAATAATATAAATTTTATAAAAAAAGAAATAATTTCACGAATTATGAACAATATCATTTTGAAAATATACTTAAAAATTATTTTTAAAAACTTCATCCTTCCTCCTCAAATATATATATTTTTAATGATAACAATATTTTGCTTCTTAGTCAATAATTAATTCTCTATAAAAAAAGAAGAGATGATATCTCTATCATCCCTACTATATTATGAAAAGTTTATAAAATTTAGCTATTTTAATATATTTATAAAGAATGTTATTATTGCAGCATTAAAGAAATCTATAAACAATCCTCCAACTATAGGTATAACGAAGAATGCTTTAGGTGATGGAAGATATTTTGCTGTTAATGCTTCCATGTTTGCTAATGCTTTTGGAGTAGTTCCAAATCCACATCCACAGTGTCCACCTGTCATAACTGCTGCGTCATAATCTTTTCCTGTAAGTCTAAATGTAATAAAGTATGCAAATCCTCCCATAAGTACTGTTTGCCCAATCAGCATGATGATTAATGGAAGAGCTAGTTCTTTTAATTCCCAAAGTTTGAAACTCATTAATACCATTGATAAGAACATTGCAAGTGTAAAGCTCCCTATTACAGATACAACATCTAGGTCTATATCAAATAATCCAGTTTCATCTGATAAGTTTCTCATTATAGATGCTGCAAACATTGCTCCAATATATGGTGGTAAAACAAGTCCTAAGCTATTTAATATATTTGAAATAATACTTCCAATTCCCATTGCTATTATGATTTGGAATCCTGTTGGAATAACATTAGCAAGTGTTAATGTTGATGCTTTTTCATCCATTCCTGAGAATTCTGCATAACTTACTCTATTTTCTATAAGTTTTCTTTTTTCAATAAGTCTTTTACATATAGGTCCTGCAATTATACTTCCAGCTATAAGGGCATATGTTGCTGTTGCCATTGCTACCATTGTTGCTCCTGGTGTTCCAAATCCTTCAATTATTGGTCCAAAAGCTCCTGCTGTACCAGGTCCACCTGTTGTTGCAAGTGATCCAGTTGCTAGTCCTATCATTAAGTTTACATTTAATACTTTTGCCATTGCTACTCCTGCAACGTTTTGTAAAAATGCAAGTAATACTGCTGAGATTAAAAACATAAGTACTGGTAATCCAGCTTTTTTAAGAAGCTTTATACTAGCTGAGAATCCAACTGTTGTAAAGAAAGCTATCATAAAAATGTCTCTAAGTGAATCTTCAAATGTAAATACAAATAATCCTGTTTCATGCCCTATTAATGTTATTATAGAAAAAACTGTTCCACCAGTTACAGCATCTGGTATGCAGTTGTCTTTTAAAAATCTGAATTTGTTGTTTAAAATTTTTCCTAAGTAAAAAACCATTACGGCAAGTGCCATCGTTTGGATAGTCGATAAATTAATGTTCATATTATTGTTCCTTCTATTATTTACTACATATATGTTTACCATTTATAATTTAGAATTACCATTAAAATATATCATATACGAAGGATATATTTCAAATTCAAAATATATATATATTTTCAATAGAATGTTTAAATATATTAATACTATATTTTTTGTACTATATCTGAAATAATTGAGTTCATTTTCTATACATTATTTTTTGTTTTATTTTTTTATACTTTATTATTAATTTCTTATGTATTATAATGTATAATAGAAGTATGTTAGAAAATATCGTTTAATAATGGAGGGGTGGGTTATGTCAAAAAGTTATTTAGACTACTACAAAGAATGGGTTGAATCAGATTACCTTACACAAGATGACAAGGAAGAACTTATAAGTATAAAAGGTGATGATAAAGAGATTGAAAGTAGATTTTATACTGATTTAAGTTTTGGAACTGCTGGTATGAGAGGTGTAAGAGGAGTAGGAAGAAACAGAATAAATATCTATAATATAAGAAAAGCTACTCAAGGTCTTGCAAATTACATTTTAAAAGTTACAGGAGAAGAAGGAGCTAAAAGAGGAGTTGCCATTGCTTATGACTGTAGAATTGGATCAGTTGAATATGCATTAAATTCAGCTCTTGTATTAGCTGCAAATGGTATAAAAGCTTATCTATTTACATCTTTAAGATCAACACCAGAACTTTCTTTTGCTACAAGAGAACTTAAAGCTCAAGCTGGTATCATGGTTACAGCATCTCACAATCCAAAAGAATACAATGGATACAAAGTATACTGGGAAGATGGAGCTCAAATAGTTGAACCTCAGGCAAGTGGAATAGTTAATTCTGTAAATTCTGTAGATATTTTTAAAGATATTAAATTTATCCCAGAAACAGAGGCAATTAAAAAAGGACTTCTTATATATATAGATAAGAAAATAGATGATAGATTTGTTGAAGAGGTTGAAAAACAAGCTATTAATAGAGATATACCTGGTAAAGATAAATTTAAAATAGTTTACTCTCCACTACATGGAACAGGAAGAGTAGCAGTACAAAGAGTTTTAAAAGAGATGGGATTTGAATCTGTGTACACTGTCCCTGAGCAGGAGATGCCAAATGGATTATTCCCAACTTGCTCTTATGCAAATCCAGAGGATACTTCTGTTTTTAAATTAAGTACTGAGCTTGCTGATAAAGTAGGTGCAAAAATATGTCTTGCAAATGACCCAGATGCAGATAGAACTGGTATTGCTATAAAAGATGATGATGGAAACTGGTATTATCCAAATGGAAACCAACTGGGAATTCTATTAATGAACTATATTCTTGAAATGAAAAAAGATATTCCAGCAAATGGAGCAGTTATCTCTACAATTGTTTCTACTCCTATGCTAGATGTAATTGCAAAGGATAAAAAAGTAAAATTATTTAGAACTCTTACTGGATTTAAATACATTGGAGAAAAAATTAGACAATTTGAAAATAAAGAACTTGACGGAACATTTATATTTGGATTTGAAGAATCTATTGGATACCTTATTGGAACTCATGTAAGAGATAAAGATGCAGTTGTTTCATCTCTTCTAATATCTGAAATGGCAGCATATTATGACAGTGTTGGAAGTACATTGTATAAAGAACTTAATAAACTATATGAAAAATATGGTTGGTATCGTGAAGAGACTATCTCTGTTACAAAACAAGGTAAGAGTGGACTTGAAGAGATTGGTGCTATAATGGATAAATTAAGAACTCATGAACACAATGTAATCTGTTGCAAAAAAGTTGTAACTTATAAAGACTTTGAAACACAAGTTGAAAGAGATATGATTGCTGGTACAACTTCAAAGATAACACTTCCTAAATCTAATGTTATCCAATTTATACTTGAAGATAATACATATATAACTGTAAGACCTTCTGGTACTGAGCCAAAAATTAAATATTATATAGGTATAGTTGATAGCTCTAAAGAAAAAGCTGAAAATAAATTAAAAAATATTAAAGAACAATTTTTAGATTATATTGAAAAATTGTAACATAAGGAGAGTTAAATGGTTGATGCAATATATTTGCACATTCCTTTCTGCTCTAATAAATGCAATTATTGCGATTTTCTTTCTTTTACATCAACAGATGAAATGAGAAAAAAATATGTAGATTATATATTAAAGGAGATAGACCTCTACCCTGATTACAGTTATGACACTGTTTATTTCGGTGGAGGTACTCCATCTCTTTTAGAGCATGAAGACATAAAAAGAATACTTGATAGATTAAAAATCAAACCTGATGCTGAGGTTACAATGGAAGTAAATCCTAAAACTGTTGATTTGGAATACTTAAAAAACATCAGAAAACATGGAATAAATAGGCTTAGCATTGGTATTCAAAGTTTTAATGACAAGTTTTTAAGTATCCTTGGAAGAATACATAATTCCAAGGAAGCAATTGCAACATATGAGGATGCAAGAAAAGCCGGATTTGACAATATAAGTTTGGACTTGATGTTCTCACTTCCTGAACAGAGCTTAGAGGATGTAAAAAATGATTTAAAGAAACTGTTTTCATTAGATCCTGAGCATTTTTCAATCTATTCTCTTATATGGGAGGAGGGAACTCCTTTTTATAAACAGTTGGAAAAAGGATTGCTTAAAGAAACAGATAATGATTTAGAAGCATCTATGTATGAAGAGATTATATCCCTATCAAAAAAAGCCGGATATAATCACTATGAAATTTCAAATTTTGCAAAACCTGGCTATGAAGCCAGACACAACAGTAAGTACTGGGAAAACCATGAATATTTAGGTATAGGTTTAGGAGCTTCAGGGTATATTGGCAATCTAAGATATAAAAATCTAATGCAATTTTCTAAATATTATGATACTATAGATGAAGGAGTAGTTCCTGTTTTTGAAAGAGAAGAAGTCACTAAAGAAGGTAAAGAACAATATGAATATCTTCTGGGCTTAAGACTTTTAAATAAAGGAATAATACCTAGTGATGAATACCTTCCACTATGTAAAAGATTAGAGAAGGAAGGTTTCTTAATAAACAATAAAGGACATTTTATATTATCTCATAAAGGTATAATGCTTGCTAACGACGTTTTAACAGAATTTTTATAACTGGAGTGATAAATATGAATCTTATTAAAGAAAATATTCAGTCTAATATTGAAGAGATAAAAAAGGATATTAAAGAACATTCAATATATCCTGAAAAAGTTAAGTTTATTGCTGTCACTAAATATGGTGGGCTAGAAGTAAACCAAGTTCTTCTTGATTTAGGTATGAATATTTTTGGAGAAAACAAAGCACAGCTTATTAAAGAAAAATATGATCATTTTATTGAAAAGGATATTAACAATATTGAATGGCATTTTATAGGTAACTTACAAAAGAATAAAGTTAAATATATAGCTGATTATGTAAAACTTATTCATTCTGTAAATAAGCTATCTCTAGCTAAAGAGATTGATAAAAGAGCAAAACAAAACAATAGAGTAATTGATGTTTTACTTGAAATAAATATAGCTGGAGAAGAAACAAAAGAGGGATATGACTACCAGGACCTTGTAAAAGATATTCCAGAGTTGAAAAAACTGGAAAATATCAATATAATAGGTCTTATGACAATGGCTCCTTTTGTAGATGATGAGCCTTTAGTTAGAGGAGTATTTAAAAAACTAAGAGAGATTAAAGATGATTTAAATGAAAAATACTTTAATGGTACTCTTACTGAACTTTCAATGGGAATGACAAATGATTATAAAATCGCATTGGAAGAGGGAGCTACTATAATAAGAATAGGTAGAAAAATATATAATTAATAGAAGGGGAGGCTTTCTTTTATGGGAATAGGTAAAATTAAAGAATGGTTAGGACTTGACAATCCAGAAGGTGCAGGAGTAGATAGCGATCTTAATTTTATGGATAACGGAATTACAGAAATTGAAATTGATAATGCACCAGTAGGAAATAATTCCGAACCAGTAATTAACAATACGACAATTCATAAATCAAGTGCTCCATTAGAAGGAAATATTGGATCAGGATATCAAACAATATTCTTAGATCCAAAAACTTTTTCAGATTGCAGAAAAATTGCTGATTATATAAGAGATGACAAGATGGTAACACTAAATCTTGAATATCTTGATGAGCAGACTGCAATAAGACTTATGAACTTCTTATCAGGAGCTATGACAGTTAAAGATGCAAATTATTTAGTAATTAGTAAAAAAGTATATACAATCATTCCTAAGAGCATGAGAGTATATTATGAAGGTAAAAAAAGTATAAATCCTAAAATTTTCGATAATTTTGGAGGAGAGGTAAAACAATAGTGGAAAAAAAGATAAGAGCTTTAGCACTATTTTCAGGTGGACTGGACAGTGCATTAGCAATAAAATTAGTAAAAGATCAAGGTGTAGAAGTAATCGCCTTAAACTTTGTATCTCACTTTTTTGGTGGGAAAAATGAAAAATCGGAAAAAATGGCTGAACAACTTGGAATAAAAGTTGAATATGTTCATTTTGAAAAGAGACACACAGAAGTAGTTAAAAATCCAGTGTATGGAAGAGGAAAAAATATGAATCCATGTATTGACTGCCATTCACTTATGTTCAGAATAGCAGGAGAACTACTTGAAAAGTACGATGCACAATTTGTAATATCAGGAGAAGTATTAGGACAAAGACCTATGTCTCAAAACTCTGCAGCTCTTGAAAAAGTAAAAAAACTTTCAGGAATGAATGATCTTATTTTAAGACCTCTTTCTGCTAAGCTTTTACCACCTAGTAAAGCTGAACTTGAAGGTTGGGTAGATAGAGAGAAACTTTTAGATATTCAAGGTAGAAGTAGACATAGACAGATGGAACTTGCTGAATCTTACGGACTTAAAGAGTATCCAAGTCCTGCAGGAGGATGCCTGTTGACAGATCCGGCATATTCTGATAGACTAAGGATTATAGAAAATGATGGATTACTTGAAGAGGAGTATTCTTTCATATTCCATTTGATAAAACACAGTAGGTTTTTTAGATTTTCAAAAGGCAAATATTTATTTGTAGGAAGAGATCAGGAAGAAAATGAAAAAATAACAGAATTCCAGAATTTAGGAAGTTTTTACCTATATGGTTATAAAACTCCTGGACCACGTATGTTAGGATTTGGAGAGTTTACTGAGGAAGAGATGTTATTTGCAAAAGAATTATTTTCTAGATACTCTAAAGGTAAAGGTAGTACAGAAGTAGAGGTTAAAATCAATGATACTATTCATAAGGTTTTACCAGTAGATAAAGAGAAAATCGAAAAACAGATGAAAATATACCAAATAGTAGGGTAATGCAGATAGAGTAGGATAGTAGTATAGTAGAGAGCAGTGAATTTAAATGTTGGAAAACGGTTCTTTTATATACCATTCTAACGTCTAAATTCACTGCTCTTTTTATTTTTATAAATTATTTCAGGAGGAATTTTATGAATTTATTTGACTTATTTGAGTCCATAGTTGATTTTTTTAACAACATCATGTGGAATCATAATTTATTAGTTGTAATGCTTGTCAGTTGTGGAATCATCTTTACAATACTTACTAAAGGGGTCCAATTCAGACTTTTTAAACATATGTGTGGGTTGCTTTTTGAAAAATCAAGAGTTAAGAAAAACCAAGTATCATCATTTCAGGCTTTTTGTATCAGTACAGCTTCAAGAGTTGGAGTAGGAAACCTTGCAGGTGTTGTTGCTGCAGTATCAGTTGGAGGACCAGGTTCAGTATTCTGGATGTGGTGTGTAGCTCTACTTAGTTCGGCTACTGCTTATATTGAAGCAACAATTGCTATCATATATAGAGATAAAGACCCTCACGGTGGTTATAGAGGTGGAGCAGCTTATTTCATCAAAAACGGGCTTAATCTACCATTCTTAAGTGTATTATTTGTAATATTTGCACTTATCTGTTGGGCTGGAGTTTTCCAGATTATATCAAACTCTGTAACAGAATCTTTTAATACAGCATTTGATATAAATCCACATTATACTTCAATTGTATTAGTTGTTCTATCAGCACTTATATTATTTGGGAACAGAAACAAAATAGTTAGAGTCTTAGACAAACTAGTTCCTTTTATGGCTGGACTATATCTATTAGTGGTCTTCTTTATAATATTTAAAAACATAGGTTTAATGGGAACAACATTAGTAGATATTGTTGAACATGCATTTGGAATTAAACAATTTTTAGGTGGTACATTTGGTGCTGTTGTTATGCAGGGAGTTAAAAGAGGACTATTCTCAAATGAAGCTGGAAGTGGAAGTGCTCCATGTGCTGCTGCAGCTGCTGAAGTTGAACATCCTTCAAAACAGGGACTTATCCAGGCTCTTGGTGTATTAGTAGATACAGTAGTTATATGCAGTGCAAGTGCCTTTGTAATTTTACTTTCACGTAACTACCTTCCAGAAGGTCTTGGTGGAATGACACTTTTACAGGAAGCTTTCAGATATCAAGTTGGAGATTGGGGAGTTATATTTACAGCAGTTATACTTTTCCTATTCTCATTTAGTACAATTCTAGGAATAAGTTTCTACGCTAAGCCAAATCTTTATTTCCTTTGTGATAAAGAATGGCCTCAGGAGTTATTTAAAGTATTTACTCTTGTAATGCTTTATTTAGGTGGAATAAGACAAAACTTTCTTGTATGGAACCTGGCAGACCTTGGACTTGGTCTAATGACTATAGTGAACCTTATAGGGCTTGCTCCATTAGTTCCAAAGGCTCTTGAGTCATTAAAAGAGTATGAAAAATTATATATTAAAAAATAGATAATAAAAAAGGACTACTAAAAATATGATG